>JBGPQZ010000176.1:0-6583 GCA_041489335.1 Methylomirabilia bacterium | reverse complement strand
GCCCGAACAGGTCGTTGATCATTGCGATCGTCCCGCCGGCACCCAAGAGCATGCCCGTGTAGAAGAAGGCCCCACGGACTAGGACGGGCATGCGGCCACCGAACTGCAGCACGCGCTGCATCAGGAAGTTCGCGTCGGGGTTGGTGTCCTTCAGAACCTCCACGCGGTTCGGCGAGTTGTAGAGCATCATTGAGGGCGGGACCACCCGGGTGATGGCTTGATAGCGCCCCACGATGTCCGCGCGGGAGGCCTCGGCCCAGGTGTGGACATAGTGTGGGGGCTTTACGCACAACCTATAGGCCCCAGCCTTGGGCGCCGCCTCCGGCTGCTGAATCGCTTCCGCTCCGTGATCGCCCACGCCCCCACATACATGGGCAGCTCGCCGCGTGGGTCCCGCGTCGTGATTGCGGGGATGTGCCCGATCTCTTCGGGAGACAGCGGTCAGTGTTCGCCGTTGTCCGCGAGACCGACACAACCTTTTTACTAAAATATCACCATCTGTTTCGATAATATATCACCATCTGTTTCGATAATATATCACCATCTGCAACATAAGTCAATAGCAATTCTGCTGTGACAAAGAACGGCCATGTCGGTGAGAATGGGGCACACTCAAGACTGGGCAGACGGACGCCCCAGGCCGGCATGGCGTCTGCAAGGGAAATCAAGATTAAAGGACATGTTCGTCGGGTTCCGCGTGCCGGTGTTCACGAAGAGTCCCCGAAAGAAGTTGCTGTCCACGCCGAAATTCCTGTTCTTTGACCTGGGGGTGCGGCACGCGGCCGCGGGCTTAACGCCGTCAGGGGATCTGGTGAACGCGAGCCCGGGACCGCTGCTGGAGCAATGGGTCGGCATCGAGCTGTGGAAGCGGCTGCAGTACCTCCTTGTCGGAACATCCGCGGCAGGCCTGGCTGGGGTACGTGGTCTGCCGGTGTGTGCGCCCGTTGCAAGTGCACGAGAAGATCGCAGCCCTCCCCTGGTCTTGTCTGTAGAGCGGGGCGCTACCGAGTCGGTCACTCCGGGTTGTCCCGCGTTGGGCGCCCTTACCCGGGTGCGCAGATGCAGGCGGGAAAGGAATCATCATTGGGACGGACTAGGGGACGGGACGGACTACGTTGCCAAGAATGACAAATTGCGAGGGTGGACATCGAGACGGACCTGACGGGGAATCGCGGTGGCGCGTGAGCGGGACTCGCTGAACCGGGCAACGACCAGTTCCGGCCGAAAGCGCCAGGATACGAAGGATGCCACGTCCCCGATTACGATTACCCGATTATAGAAAGGGAGAGTGCCTCAGCCCTTCACGGCGCCGGCGGTGATGCCCTGGACGAGGTAGCGCTCCAGGAAGCCGTAGAGGATGAAGACGGGCAGGGTGGCGAGCACGGCGGCGGCCATCATTTCGTTCCAGATCACCTGGTACTCGCCCATCAGGTTGGCGATCCCCACCGAGAGGGGGAACATCTTGGGGTCGGTGGTGAGGACCAGGGCGAAGACGTAGGCGTTCCAGGCGAGCAGGAAGGTGAAGATCGCCACGGCCACGAGTCCCGGCAGGCTCAGGGGCAGGATCACCCGCCAGAACGCGCCGATGCGGCCGCAGCCGTCCACCATGGCGGCCTCGTCCAGCTCCAGCGGGATCGAGCGGAATAAGCCGATCAGCATCCAAGTGGAGAACGGCAGGGCGAAAGAGACGTAGGCCAGGATCAGCGCGAGATAGGTGTTGATCAGCCCGAGCTTCGCCATGAGCTGGAAGTACGGGATGATGAGGAGCGTGCCGGGGAGCATCTGCGTGAGGAGCAGGATCAGGATCAGCGGCCGCTCCCAGCGCATGCGGAACCGGGAGAAGCCGTACGCCGCCAGGGCCGAGAGCGCCATGGCCAAGAGCGTAGAGCCCACCGACACCACGGCGCTGTTCCAGAAGTAGCGGCCCACGGCGCGCGTGGCCAGGACCCGCGCGTAGCCCGCCAGTGTCCAGTGGGCCGGGAAGAAGCTGGGGGGCGACTGGAACACCTCGCTCTGCGGCTTGAGCGAGGTATTGACCATCCAGTAGAAGGGGAAGACCGTCAGCGCGAGAAACAGCAGCATCCCCGCCCAGATGCCTATGTGCACCGCGCGATCCAGCCTCATGGCCTCTGCGCCCCGCCCTGCTCCGACTGGAGCAGCAGGATGTAGAGCGTGGAGAAGACCAGCAGGAGCACCAGCAGGACCACCCCCACCGCCGCCGCCGGCCCGAAGCGATTGGCCTGGAACGCCGTGTTGAAGATGAGGACCGGGAGGACCTCGGTGGCGTTGACCGGGCCGCCCCGGGTCATCACCGCCACGATGTCGAAGGTGCGGACCGTGTTGATCACGTCCAGCGTCGTGGCGACCACCAGCAGGTAGCGGAGGTGCGGGAGCGTGATGAAGACGAAGCGCTGCAGCGCCCCCGCGCCGTCGATCGAGGCCGCCTCGTACTCCTCCTTGGGAACGGTCTGGAGGCCGGCCAGCAGGATCAGCATCACGAAGGGGAACCCCCGCCACACGTCCACGGCGATGATGGATCCCAGGGCCAAGCCCGGCTCCCCCAGCCAGACCTTGTTCGCCGCGATCAGCCCCACCGACCGCAAGAGGTGGTTCGCCACCCCGAAGTGCGGATCCAGCAGCCACACCCAGGCGATGGCACCGATCACCGGTGTGACCATCCAGGGCGTGAGGAACGCGAGGCGGATGGCGGTTCGCCCGCGCCGGAGCTGGTTCAGGAAGAGCGCCACCGGCAACGCGACGAGCAGATGCAGGGCGACCGATGCCACGGTGAAAACGACCGAGACGCGGAGCGAGTTCCAGAACGCGGCATCGTCCAGGAGCCGGGTGTAGTTCCCCAGGCCCACGAAACGGATGTTCACGCCCGCCTCGCGGTAGAGGCTGGTGACGAAGGCATGGCCCAGCGGAAAAAAGATGATCCCGAGCAGGAAGAGCAGCATGGGCGCCACGAACAGGTACCCCAGCCACCGCTCGCGGCGCAGGCCCCGCCCCACCCACCGATGGCAGGCCGGGCGGAGGGCCGCATCCGATCCCCCGCCCGCCGGAGGAATCCCCACCCTATTCTCCTGTGCCTGAAATCAGCTTCATGTGACGTAGCCCCCAGGGAGCGTCCCTCTTCGCCTAGGGCCTCGTCGAGAACCGCCCGGCCTTGCTCCGGGTCGTCGCGCCCGAGGCGCTCCTCCACGCCGTCGGTTTGCTTCCGCAAACCACGGCGACCGGACCCGGCCGGGCCGCGGGCCCCGCGGCTCGGGGTGCCCTCTGGGGACTACGACGAAATCGCCCCTTATCGCAGCCTTAGATCTCCTTGAACTTCTTGTTCAGCTCGACATCCAGCTTCGCAAAGGCCTCCTTGACCGACATCTGCTTCAGCAGAGCGGATTGGGTGGCGGCCACGATGTCGTTGGCGGCGATGTCCGCCCAGAGCGGATGCGGCAGGGGGTACGCCCGCGCGACCTTTCCGTACTCCAGGAACTGCACGAGCATCGGGTCCTTCTTGACCTCGGGGTCGCTGGCGAGGTCGGTGCGCATCGGCATCCAGTTGGAGACCAGCGCCCGCTTGATTCCCCACTCCCGGTCGTTGACGAACTTGACGAACTTCCAGGCGGCCTCCACGTGCTTGCAGTCCTTGGAGATGCTGTCCGCCGCCATGGTGGCCAGCGTCACCTTCTTGCCCGTGTTCATCGGCGGGAAGGCCACCGCGATCTTGTCCTGGATGGCCGGATTGTCGCCGACCACCTTGGCCACGCCCCAGTAGGCGTTCCGCATGGTGGCGATCTTCTGCTGGGCGAAGAGGGTCGTCTGTTCCAGGTAGTTGATGTTGACGGCCCCCGGCGCCACCACCCCATGATTCAAATGGAGACCCAGGTAGAACTCGATCGCCTCCAGCGATTTGGCGTTGCTGGCGAACGTGGCCTGGGTCATGTCCGTGTTGAACGCCTCACCGCCATTCGACCAGATCCACATGAGAAGCATCCGGGTCGTGGAGTCAGTCTTGCCCGCCAGGATAGCCAGGGCCCACCGCTGCCCTTCCGTGGTCAGCCGCTTGGACCAGTCCAGATACTCCTTCCAGGTGGCGGGAGGCTTCGACATGTCCAGACCGGCCTGCTTGACCATGTCCTTGTTGTAAATCTCGCCGTAGATCCCGCCCCAGCTCGGCAGGCCGTAGAACTTGCCCTGCCAGCTCGCCGTCTTGATCGCGTCGGCCGTCCAGGCCTGGCGGTAGGACGCCGGCTCGGCCTGCCACAGGTCGTCCAGCGGCCGGAGGTAGCCGTGGTAGGCCGCCGTGGCGATGTCCACGGCGACGACATCCGGGGCCTGGTTGGCCTTGGCCGCGGTCACGAACTTCGTCCAGTGGTCCTTGCGCGCCACCAGGATCGGCTCGACCTTGAGGTTGGGGTTCTGCGCCTCGAACTTGGCGATGATCGCCTTCCAGACCGGCTCGTACTGCGCCTCGGTGAGGTTCGCCGTCTGGTACTGGAGGGTGATGGTGCCGGTCTTGACTGCCGGCGCTGCGGCGTGGACCACACGATTGCCGGCCACCGCGGTGGTTGCCGCCACCGCCGCCAGCCCCTGCAGGACCTGGCGTCGCGACACGCCAACGCCTGACGACCGAACTTGCTTTCTGTGCTTCATCGGCCTCCCTCCTTCTTCTCGCACTCCAGCTTCTGGACCGCCATCTATCTCCACAGGGACTCGGTCGAGCCGGAAATCGGCTGCGGCCGGAACTGCCGCTCCTTGAGCACCTCCAGATCGAGGTCGGTGCCGAGCCCCGGCGCCGTCGGCAGCTCGAAGAACCCCTCGCGGTAGCGGACCGGATTCGTGCACAGCTCGTCCCGCAGCGGCCGTTCCTCCTCCATCTGCTCCAGGATGTAGAAGTTCGGAATCGCGGCGGCGAGGTGCATGGCCGCCAGCGTGCAGATCGGCCCGCCGGGATTGTGCGGTGCCACCGGGACGTAGTAGGTGTCCGCCAGCGTGCAGATCTTCCGCACCTCCGTGATCCCGGCGGCGTGCATGACGTCCGGTTGGATGATCTTGCAGCCGCCCCCCTCCAGGAGCTCCCGGTACTCCCAGCGCGAGAGCAGCCGCTCCCCCGTGGCGATCGGGACGGGCATCTCCTGCTGTAATCGCACCATCGCCTTGGCGTTCTCGAACGGGATCGGCTCCTCGAACCAGCCGGGGCGATACGGAGCGAAGGCCTTCGCCGCCATGACCGCCGTGCGCGGCGAGAGCTTCTCGCCGCACTCGACGAAGATTTCCACTTCGGGTCCGACCGCTTCGCGCGCGGCGGCCATCAGCTCCGCGGCGCGGGCAATGGCACCCGCCTCGTTCTCGCGCAGCTTCTCCGCGTTGAACGCCCCCCACTTGAAGCCCGTGAAGCCGCGCCGGACGGCCTCGCGCGCCCCTTCCCGCGCCTTCTCCGGCGTGTCGGCCCCCGCCAGCCAGTGGCTGGCGTAGCCCCGCAGCCGCTCGCGGAACGGCCCGCCCAGCAGCCGATACACCGGGACGCCCAGGCGCTTCCCTTCCAGGTCCCAGAGGGCGATGTCGATGGCCCCCATGGCCGTGAAGAGCGTGGGGCCGCCCCGCCAGCGCCAGGCGTGGTACATGGCCTGCCAGTGCCGCTCCGGCCCGGACGGGTCCTTGCCGAGGAGCACCGGTGTGAGCTCGTGGATCGCGGCCTCGACGGATTCGATGGCGCCGTGCAGCGACCCCTCGCCCCAGCCGGAGAGCCCCTCGTCGGTGGACACCTTGACGAAGAGCCAGTTGCACCACTCGATCCAGTATTTGAACGTCTCGATCTTCGTGATCTTCACCGGCCATCCTCCATCGCCCCGATGAGAAAACCGCGGCGCCTTGGCGGTTCGAAGTCCCAGGCTACAGGGCCTTCTCCAAAATGGCCTTGGCGTCCTCGGGCCGGACCTGCCGCGGGTTGTTGGCCAGGAGCCGCGTCACCTTCATGGCCCCGTCCGCCAGCTCCTGGATGTGCTCGGCCTTGACCCCGACCTCCCGCAGCTTCTGCGGGATGCCCACGTCCAGCGAGAGGAGCCGACAGGCCTCCGTGCTCTTCGCGGCCGCGGCGCGGGGGGAGAGGCCGGCGATCGGCTCGCCCAGCGCTTCGGCCACCGCGGCGAACTTGGTCAGGTTGCTCAGCGCGTTGAACTCTATGCCATACGGCAGGAGGAGCGAGTTTGCCACCCCGTGCGTCACCCGGTGATACCCCTGCAGGGGATAGGCCAGGGCATGGACGATGTTGGTCCCGGCGTTTCCGATCGCGATCCCGGCGTAGAGGCTGGCCTTGGCCATGCCCTCGCGCGCCGCGAGATCGCTCCCGTTCGCCACAGCCGTCCGGAGGTGCGTGCCGATCAGCCGGATGGCCTCCAGGGCGTAGAGGTCCGTCATGGGCGAGGCGTTCAGGGAGGTGTAGGATTCCACCGCGTGGCTCAGGGCATCCATCCCGGTGGCGGCCGTGACCTTGGGCGGCAGCGTGAGCGTGAGGAGCGGGTCCACGATGGCCATGTCGGGGATGATGTGGGGGCTGACGATCGCCTTCTTTTCTTTCAGCGCCGGG
>JBGPQZ010000175.1:0-6682 GCA_041489335.1 Methylomirabilia bacterium | reverse complement strand
GACATCCTGGACCTCTTCTTCAACCTGGACAAGGCCCCCTACAACAACCTGAAGGTTCGGCAGGCGATCGCCCACGCCATCGACAAGAACTACATGCTGGACAAGGCCGACTACGGGCTGGGCAAGATCGCCACCGGCCCGATCCCGAGCTCGCTGCCCTGGGCCTACACGACCGAGGTGACCCGGTACAGCCACGACGTGGCCCGAGCCAACCGACTGCTGGATGAGGCGGGCTACCCCAAGAACGACAAGGGCATCCGGTTCAAGACGACCCTCATGTGGGACCGGACCGTGCCCCTCTTCACCAAGACGGCGGAGATCCTGCGCGAGCAGTTAAAGCCGGTAGGAATCGATCTGGATCTGAAGCCGTCCGATCGGCCGACGATGCTCGACCTGGTCTTCACCAAGCGGGACTTTGACCTGTGGGTGCATGGCCTGTCCACGGGCGGCGATCCGGCCATCGGCATCCAGCGGCTCTACCTGAGCAGCAACATCCGTTCGGCCCCCTTCACGAACGCCTCGGGCTACCGGAACCCGACGGTGGACGACCTGTTCGCCAAGGCGGCGGCGAACCCCGATCAGAAGGCCAGGGTGCAGGTCTACCACCAGGTCCAGAAGATCCTGACGCAGGATCTCCCCATCATCTGGCTGCTGGAGTTCTCGGACAACTCGGCCTGGCGGGACGAGTTCCGCGGGGTGCACGAATGGAGCGCCATGTCCTTCTACAGCCTCGGGGAAGCCTGGTGGACGAAAGGACGGGAGAAGCCGTAACGCCGGCGCCGGCGCGATGTAATTGCTGCGGCCCGAAAAGCCAAACGCCCCGGGGGACTCTCCCGAGGCGTTTGGCGTGAAAAGATCGTTCGGTGGGCCCGATGGGGTCACCGCCCGTGGGCGGCGAACTCCATGGTCTCGAGGACGTCGCCCTGGATGCCGACGGTGACGTCCGTGAGGGGGATGTCGCTCTCGGCCGCCTTGCTGGCGTACTGGGCGAGGCGCGTGAGGCCGGAGCAGCAGGGGACCTCCATGTGGACCACGGTGAGGCTCTTCGGCCGGGCCACGCGGAGGATCTCGGTGAGCTTCTTGGCGTAGAGGTCCATCTGGTCCAGCTTGGGGCATCCGATGATGACCGGCTTCCCCTGCAGGAACCGCCGGTGGAAATCGGCACAGGCGAAGGGGACGCAATCCGCAACCAACAGGATGTCGGCCTCCCGGAGGAACGGCGCCATCGGCGGAACCAGGGTGAGTTGGATCGGCCAGTTGCCGAGCTCCGACGGGAGAGGTGCTGCCGCCACGGAGGCCGACGGGGAGGCCGCGGCGGGCCGGCCGAAGCT
Organism: Methylomirabilia bacterium; assembly: GCA_041489335.1. Taxonomy (GTDB): domain Bacteria; phylum Methylomirabilota; class Methylomirabilia; order Methylomirabilales; family 2-02-FULL-66-22; genus 2-02-FULL-66-22. The sequence goes on along the minus strand of JBGPQZ010000175.1, from coordinate 5,351 downwards.
CCGCATCACCGAGCCGGGGCAGCCGTGGGGTACCTCCACGACCGGGATCGGCTTGGGCGCAGCCTGCGGGGTACGCAGGCGGCCCAGATGTTCGCGGGTCTTCTCCTCATCGAACGCCGCCGCCTCGCGCTCCTCGAAGCTGATGGCCCCCTGCGGGCAGTGCCCGAGACAGGCGCCCAGGCCGTCGCAGTAGACGTCGCTGACCAGGCGGGCCTTCCCGTCGCTGACCGCGATCGCGCCCTCGGCGCAACTGGTCACGCACTCCCCGCACCCGTCGCACTTCTCCTCGTCGATCCGGATCACCTTGCGCAACGCCATGGTCGTTACTCCTTCCACAGTCATGAGGCCGCCCCCGTCGGGACGCTTTGCGTCGCCTCTGTTCTGGCCTATAATGCCCCCGCTCGCGCTCCCGGTCCTTGATCTGGATCAAGCCGTCCCGACCACGGGCGCGCATTCGGACGGGGGTCTCCCATGCCGTCGGATATCGCCGAGGTCCTGGCCTCCTGCGCCTTCTTTTCCCAGGTGGAAAGCGCGAGCCGCACGCGTCTTACCCGCATGGCGGTCCGGCGGGAATTCCAGAAGGGCGAGGTCATCTTCCGGGAAGGGGAGATTGCGCCGGGCGTCTTCATCGTGCGAAGCGGCCTGGTGCGCGTCTACAAGCTGGCGCCGAGCGGCAAGGAGCACGTCCTGCACCTGGCCGGCCCGGGGATGACCTTCGCCGAGGTGGCGGTGCTCGGGGGCTTCCCCTGCCCGGCCTACGCCGAGGCGCTCGAGGCGACGGCGTGCGTCCTCTTACCCGCGAAGCCGTTCGCGGAGGCCCTGCGATCCGACCATCGCCTCTGCCTCCAGATCCTCTCCAGCATGGCGACCTGGGTCAAGTCGCTGGTCACCCTACTGGAAGGCATTGTCCTCAGGGACGCGCTGGGCCGAGTGGCCGGCTACCTGCTCCAGGCGCACGCCGAGCAGGGCGCGACGATCGCGCTGCCAGGGCTGAAGAAGCACATCGCCAGCCACCTCAACCTGACCAGCGAGACCCTGTCCCGGACGTTGCGGCAGCTTCGCGAGGAGCGGCTGATCAGCGAGACGGAACACGGCCTCGTCATCGAGGACGTGCAGGGGCTGGAGCGGCTGAGCGAGGGCTATTATCCGCGCATCTGAGCCCAGCTTCGCGCCGGGCGGCCTTCGTGAGCGAGGAGGAGAGGTCGGAATGAGGACACAGGGAGAAACCTTCCGCGAGACCTGTCTGGGATGACTGCCGGCCAAGCTGCTTCGACCGCTTCGCCCTCCGAGTTCCGGGGACGCGTCCGTCTGGTGGCATCCAGCGCGACCCTGATGTCCATCTCGTCGGGCGTCTGGTACGCCTCCTCCGTCTTCTTCGTGGCCCTGATCCAGGAATTCCACTGGGACTATGGCTCCACGGCGGGGATCTTCTCCACGTTCATGGTCATGTATGGGGTCTGGGGCGTCCTGGCCGGCCTGCTCCTGGATCGGTTCGGGCCGCGGCGTGTGATCCTGGCCGGCGGGGTCCTCCTTCCCGTGGCGCTGGCAAGCAGTGGCCTGGCCACCGCCTTGCCCACCCTGTATCTCACTCACGGCGTCATTACCCCCCTGGGGCTATCCCTCATGTCGTACGTGCCGGTCTCCGTCCTGCTCACGCGCAACTTCTACGCACGCCGGGGGCTCGCCCTCGGCTTCGCGTCGGCCGGGGTCGGGGTGGGGATCCTGATCGTGGTCCCGCTGACCCAGTTCCTGATCGACCGGGCGGGATGGCGCATGGCCTACTTCGGCCTCGCCGCCATTGCCGCCTCGGTGGTCCTGCCGATCGCGCTCTTGGCGATTCGGGAGAAGAAGTCGCGGATCGCGGGATCCGCCCGCCCACGCCCCCCAGCCGCGTCGTCCCTCGCATCTCCGAGCGACCGGCCGGAGTGGACCCTCGCCTCGGCGATTCGCAGCCGGGAGTTCTGGCTGGTGACGGCCACCTTCATGTGCCTGAACAGTCCGATCCAGCTCGTCCTGACGCACCAGATCGCCCATCTCGTGGAGATCGGGCACTCCAAGATCCTGGTGGCCGGGATCGTGGGGCTGGTCGGCCTGGTCAGCATTCCCGGGAAGATCTGGTGGGGATATCTGGCGGATCGGGTGTGGCCGGAGTGGATCTACCTGGGCGGGAGCGCCTGCGTCATGGCGGGCATCGCCATCCTCTTGGGGATCGGGCCGGGGTCGAGCCTCTGGAGCCTCTACCTCTATGCTGCCCTCATGGGTATCGGCTATGCGGTCTCACCCGCCATGACCCCCATCATGTGCGGGCGGTTCTTCGGGGGGGCCCACTTCGGCATCATCTTCGGGGCCCTCAACACCTTGTACCACGCGGGCGGCGCGGCCGGGGTCTGGCTGGCCGGGTACGCCCACGACCTGACGGGCAGCTATCGGCTCCCCTTCTCCGCCTCCATCGTGAGCGTCGCGTGCACCATCGTCCTGGTCTGGCTGGCCGCCCCCCGCCGCCTCCCGCCCCATTCCCGCTAGGGTGGTGTGCCGCAATTGGAGGGGACCAGCGTTCTTTTCGGATGGGAGAGGCAGTCAAGGGAGACACGAGATGGCACGGATCAACGCACGAGACGCACAGCACGAGGCGGTGAAGCTGGCGGCAAGCCTCATGGCGGCCGCGGCGCGGACGGCCCCCAAGGCCCGGGGGCTGGATTCGATCGAGACGCTGATCCTCGACGGGGAAGACCTGGAGGCCTTGGCCGCGGCGATGGAGGCGAAGGTCGGGGAGAAGCGGGGCAAGATTCCCAGCTTCGCCCGGGACGCGAAGAACGTCCGGAGCGCCGCGCGGTCCTCCTGATCGGGGTCACCGGCGATCCGAAGAACCCCAAGGTTCCGCTCGACTGCGGGGCGTGCGGCTACGCGGGCTGCGCGGAGTTCATCGAGGCGAAGAAGACGGACGGCGAGGACTTTCGGGGCCCCTGCTGCATGTTCCAGCTGACGGACCTCGGCATCGCCCTGGGCTCGGCGGCCAAGACGGCCGGCATCCTGAACATCGACAACCGGATCATGTACACCATCGGGGCCGCGGCGCGGAGGCTCAAGCTGCTCGGCTCGGACGTGATCATGGGCTTTCCGCTCTCGGTCACCGGGAAGAGCCCCTACTTCGATCGCTGACGGCCGACAGAACCCCCGGGGCCCCGGCCGGCATCCCGACTCAGGCGGGAACGTTCCGGACGAAGGAGTTCTGCAGGATCCGGCGCAGCTCCGCCGCCAGCACCTCGTTCGGCAGTTCGCGCAGGATCACCTTGACGGTGAATCCGCAGCGCCGGCAGCGCTTGTACTGGTACACCCAGCGGCCGTTCGTCTCCGGCGTCCCGATCTCCTGCATGTCGGAGAAGCAACAGGGGCTGGAGTGCAGCGGCGAGATGATCCGCTTCGGATAGAGGTTCCTCGGCCGCTTCTGGTTGGTGTACTCCACGATCGTTTCCATCATGCGTCCCCTCCCCCTGGTTCGGGTTGACGAACCAGGGAGTGCTGAAATCTGCGCAGCAGCCCATCCGCGCAGACAGCCACTAGGCGGCGGCGTCCATCGCCGCGGACGGCGATGGTCCCTCCTCACACAACTCCGGGTAGAGCATCCGCAGGCAGACGGGGCACATCTCCTGCCTCAGGGTGGCCCCGGATTGCTCAGCGAGATAGACCTCGATGGGGTGCCAGTGGCCCTGGCCGTCGCCGACGCTCTTGCAGTGTGCACAGATCGGGACGAACCCGCGCGACGGCTCGGGCGGGGTCGCTCCCTCTGCCGGCCGGACCGCGGTGACATCCCGGATCAAGAGCAGCGTGCCGCACGGGCCCGCCTCGCACCCGGCCAGCCGACTCACCGAGAACGCGAGGATCCTGGCCTCTCCCGCGGGGCCGGCCGGGGCGTATTCCCCGCGCCACGTCCCCTCCAGCGAGGGACTGAGGATCGCCGCGTGTACATCCGCGGGCACCACCTGCCGGTAGCGCGCGAGATCGGTCAAGCGGACACCCGTCGCCGCGCCGGCGGGGAGACCGAGCAGCGTCTCGGCGGCCCGATTCCAGCGGGTGACACGGGCTCCCGCATCCAGGACGATCACCGCATCGCCCGCGAAAGGGTAGGCGCCGACCGGAAGATCGGCGGCGCGCCGGATGCCGCGGGGCTCAAAAGGGCTTCCAAGCCTGACTCGACCAATGCCTGGCGTCATGATGCTCCCGTGGCCTGCCGAGTGAGAGGGCGTGCGATCCCGAAACTCAGCAAAAGCCTGTGGAGAGAAGATAGGCGTTCCGGCTCCGCCCTGGTATCGGGGAGAGTCCGCTTTCTGGTCTGAAGTGTGTCAGGGAAAACCCGGAGACGTGTCGGGGAGGAGCCCCTACTGGGAGGGGCCGTTGGGTCCGAGCAGGCCGTGGTCGAGGGCGTAGCGGACCAGCTCCGCCCGGGTGCGGAGGCCGAGCTTCTCCTGCAGGCGTGCCCGATAGGTCTCGGCCGTCTTGACGCTCACGCACAGCGCGTCCGCCGCCTGCTGATTGGTATAGCCGCGGGCGAGCAGCGTGAGGACCTCCTGCTCCCGCTGGCTGAGCGATTCCAGCCGACCCCCGGCCGCGGCCTTGCGCCCCGCCCGGGGGTCGATCGCCATCTCGACCAGGGCGGAGGTCAGGGAGGAGTGGACGTAGATCTCGCCCCGCCGCACGGCCCGGATGGCCGCCACCAGCTCGATGTCGGCCGCCTTCTTGACGAGGTAGCCGGCGCAGCCCGCCGCCAGGGCCTGGCGAAGATAGGCCGGGTCGTCGTACATCGTGAGGACGAGGACCTGGGTCTCGGGCGCCTTGGCGGCGATCAGCCGGCTGGCCGAGAGGCCGCCCAGGCGCGGCATGGAGAGGTCCAGGAGGAGGACGTCCGGGCGGAGCCGCTCGGCCTGGTCCACGGCCTCCTTCCCGTCCGACGCCTCCCCGACCACCTCCATGTCCGGCTGGGCGTTGACGAGGGTGCGCAGCCCCGCCCGCACCACGGGATGGTCGTCCGCCAGCACGACTCGGATCTTAGGCACGCGCTCCCTCCGCCCGGGCCAGCGGGATTTCGACCACGACGGTGGTGCCCCGGCCGGCGCGGGACTCCAGCGTGAATTTCCCGCCCAAAAGCGAGGCCCGCTCCTCCATGCCGATCAGGCCGAGGCGGTCAGGGCGCCCCCGGGAGTGCCGGACGGCCTCGGCGTCGAAGCCGCGCCCGTCGTCCTCGACGACGAGGACCACGGCCTCCTCCCGGTCGGTGAGTGTGACGCTGACCGTCTGGGCCTGGGCGTGTCTGGCCGCGTTGGTCAGGGCCTCCTGCGCGATCCGGAAGAGGGCGG
>JBGPQZ010000174.1:0-6702 GCA_041489335.1 Methylomirabilia bacterium | reverse complement strand
CGCCGAGCCAAGCCCGGAGCGGCCTCAGGGCATCGGCCTGCTTCGAGGGGTTTTGGTTTTGACAGACAATCCGAGCTATGGTATTCATTTGGCCCGGTTATCCTGATAACCAGACAGGACTAACCCGGACCTATTTCTGAAGTCCCCACCGACAGGGAACCCACCATGAGCGACGGGATGACGTTGCGGAGCCGTGATCTGCACGAGTCGTTGGAGCGCACCGCCCACCGGGCGCTCCTGCACTGCATCGGGGTGCCTCACGCCGAGATGGGCAAGCCCCTGGTGGCCATCGTGAACTCCTGGACCGAGGTGGTGCCTGGGCACATGCACCTCCGGGCCCTGGGGGAGCTGGTGAAGCAGGGAGTCCGCGAGGCGGGAGGCGTGCCCCTCGAGTTCGACACCATCGCCGTGTGCGACGGGATGGCCCAGGGCCACGTCGGCATGAGCTACTCGCTTCCCAGCCGCGAGGCCATTGCGGACACGGTCGAGATCATGCTGCAGGGCCACCGGTTCGACGCGGCGGTGATGCTCAGCAGCTGCGATAAGATCGAGCCGGGGCAGCTCCTGGCGGCGCTGCGGGTGAACATCCCGACGGTGATGTTTACGGGCGGGCCCATGCTGGGCGGCACCTACAAGGAGCACACCGACATCACCCTGTCCACCATGCGGGAGTTCGCCGGGCAGGTGAAGGTGGGGAGGCTTTCCCGGGAGGAGCTGACCGAGATCGAGAAGGCGGCGCTGCCTGGGCCGGGATCCTGCTCCATGATGGGCACGGCGAACACCATGGCCTGTCTGCTCGAAGCGCTGGGAATGTCCCTCACCGGCTGCGCCACGATGCTGGCGGTTGATCCGCTACGCCCTGCGCTGGCCCGCGAGGCGGGGCGCCTGGTCCTGGAGTGCTTGCGCCAGAACCTGACGCCGCGCCGGATCGTGACCCGGCAGGCCATCGAGAACGCCATGGTGGTGGACATGGCCCTGGGCGGCTCCACCAACAGCGTTTTGCACCTCCTGGCCATCGCCCACGAGGCCGGCATCCCGCTCCTGCTGGACGAGTTCGACGTCGTGGCGCGGCGCGTACCGCACCTGTGCAACGTGAAGCCCTCCGGGAAGTACGCCGTCGGGCGACTGGACGAGGCGGGCGGCATCCCGGCCCTCCTGGCGGAGCTTTCGCCCCTCCTGCACCTGGACGTGCCCACGGTGACGGGGAAAACCATGCGGGAGAACATCGCCGGCGCCGCGGTGACGAATCGCGAGATAATCCGGCCGCTTTCGGATCCCCTGCACGCCGAGGGGGGGCTCGCCATCCTGCGCGGAAGCCTGGCGCCCGACGGCGCCGTGGTGAAGCGGAGCGGCGTGCGGTTCAGGAACATGCTGGCCCACCGGGGGCCGGCGCGCGTGTTCGAAAGCATGGAAGAGGCGGTGCGGGCCTTCATGGGGGACGTGGTCACGCCCGGCGACGTGGTGGTGGTGCGCTACGAGGGGCCGAAGGGCGGCCCCGGGATGCGGGAGATGCACCAGATCACGTCCGTCATGGTGGGCATGGGCCTGGACGAACACTGCGGCCTGGTGACGGACGGGCGGTTCTCGGGGTCGACGCGCGGCCCCTGCATCGGGCACGTCTCCCCCGAGGCGGCCGAAGGCGGGCCCATCGCTCTCGTCCGGGACGGGGACATGATCGAGTACGACATCCCGAACCGGCGCCTGGAGCTCTTGGTACCGGCGGAGGAGATGGCGCGGCGGCTGGCGGCCTGGCGGCCGCTCCAGCGCGATGTCACGGGGGTGCTGGCACGGTACGCCGGCTTGGCCGAGTCGGCGAGCAAGGGCGCGATCCTGCGCGACCCGAGAGGCGGGTGAGGGGACATGGGGAAAGTGAGTGAAGGGGGGGTGCGGGAAGGGCGGAGCGGTCGCCATTCGGCGAGCACCTTCCCGAACCGGTTCATCCCGCTGTACTACCAGCTCGAGAACATCCTGCGGTCCAAGATCGAGGGCGGTGAGGTCCTGCCGAACAACAAGCTGCCCACGGAACAGGAGCTGTCCCGCGAGTACAAGATCAGTCGCGCCACGGTGCGGCAGGCGCTGGCCGCCCTGGTATCCGAGGGGCTCCTCTACCGCAAGCAGGGGAAGGGCACCTTCGTCACGGAGAAGGCCATCCAGACGAAATCGGTGAAGCTCACCGGGTTCACCGAGGACCTCTTCTCGGAGGGGCACCAGGCCGAGGTCCGGATCATGGAGATCCGCTCGGCCCCGGCGCCGGAGCGGGTGGCAGGTGTACTGCGGGTGCCGCTCGGCGAGGAGGTGGTCCGCTTCAAACGCCTCCGCTTGGTGGACGGCACGCCCTTCTCCTACCTCATCAACTACCTCGCGCCTGAGGTCGGCAAGGAGATCAGCGAGCGGGATCTGCAGAACCACACCATGCTGCACCTCCTGGAGGAGAAGCTGGGCATCTCGCTGGGGACGATCCGCCACGCCGTGGAGTCGGTCAAGGCCGACGTGGAGGTGGCCTCCCTGCTGGGCATCAGCGTCTTCGAGCCGGTGCTGTACATAGAGACGGCGGTCTTCTCGTCCGAAGGGCAGGCGGTGGAGGTGGTGGACTCCTTCTTCCGCTCCGACCGCTACCGCTACACGGTGGAGCTGATCCGGAGCCAGCAGCTCCGGAAGGACCGCGGCAAGCGACGGTAGAACGGCCATTAGCCATCGGCTTTCGGCCTTTGGTCTGAAGCGCGAGAGCGGCCCGCGAGGGCCGTTCTCGCTTTTTGGCTAACGGCTAACGGCTATAAGTACTGGCCGTAGCGGATCTTCTCGATGATCTCTTTGGTCTTGCGGTAATCCTCAATCGCCCGCTGCATGTCCTCGGTGGTGACGGGGCCGGGCTGGACGCCGGCCCCTTCCTGATGGACCTTGTTCTCCAGGGCCTTCTGGACGACCTCTGCGATGTCGGCGCTGCTCAGCTTGACGGTGCGCGCGAGCACCGCATCCCGGTCCAGGTCCGCGAACAGCCTCCGCCCGGCCAGGGCCTCGGCCTTGGCCATGTGGATCTCCAGGATCTCCCGTTTCCCCTCGCTCTCCGGCAGGGGGACCTCGATCAGGCGGTCCAGCCGCCCCGGCCGGATCAGGGTGGGGTCCACGGCGTCGGGACGGTTGGTGGAGGCCACGGCCAGGATGTCACCTGCCCGGCCGATGTCGTCGAGCTGTTCCGCCACGCTGTTGACCAGGCGGCGGCTGGCGGTGCGCAGCTCCTCGGGCGCGGCGCGATCGAAGACCAGCTCATCGACCTCGTCCAGGAAGAGAATCGAACGACCGCTCTCCTTGACCTGGACGAACACCTCTTGCAGGACCTCCAGGGAGTCCGCGTACCACTTGGTCACGACGTTGGTCACCCGCACATGGAAGAACACCGCCTCCGCTTCCCGGGCCAAGGCCATGGCCAGGAGCGTCTTCCCCGTCCCCGGGGGCCCGTAGAGCAGGACCCCGTTGGGGGGCTGGGTCCCCCACTTCTCATGGAGTTCCGGGCTCTTCAGGGCGCAGACGAGGCCGGCGATCTCCTGCTTGGCGCGCCGGAGATCCCCGATGTCCTTGAAGGAGACCTCGGGCCGCATGGCGATCTCGACCTTGCCCTTCATATCCCCGAACCGCTTGGCCAGCCGTGCCAGGAAGTCCTCGCACTTGCGGCGCAGGAGTTCCGGCGTGTGACCGGTCAGCATATTATTCTGTTCGATCATGGGTCGCTCTCCGCATTAGCTCATGGCTCATAGCTCATGGCAAGCGCCCCGCTATTCATGAGCTATCAGCCGGTCCTCAGCCGTCCAGCGATCTCGCCGTCTGGAGGAAGGCCTCCTCCATCCGCTGCATGAGGGCGGGGATGTCCGTCGTCAGGATGAGCAGGTCGTGCTTGCGGCCGTGGAGGTCCAGGATATGGCCGGCGAGCAGCGCCTCCTGCCGGAAGCCGAGCCTCTCGAATACCTTCACCGCCGGGATCTGATCCACCACGACCTCGGCCACCATCTTGTCCAGGCCGACCTGCAGGGCCACGTAGAAGATCTCGCGGGCCAGGGCCGAGGCCAGCCCGCGTCGCCGGAAGAAGGGATCGGTGACGACACGGATCTCGCCCACGTGCCGCATCCAGCCCGTCGGCTGCCGCTGCAGCGTGGCGTCCCCGATGATCTCCCCCTCGCGCTCGGCCAGGATCGGCAGGACGCGGTGGTAGTCGAGGTCGCGGCACCAACCGCGGATGATCTCGGCCTGAGTCACGTCGTCCTTGAGGAACTGCCGATCCTCGGGCGGCAGGCGGCGGAAGAAGGCGAGGAGCCGGGCCTCGTCCGTCGCCACCATGAGGCGCAGGCTGACGGGGGAGCCGTCGCGGAGCGCGACCTGCTTGGGGAATCCTTTGAGCGGCATGATGGGCCTCCGCGTGAGGCGGGAAGGGGCGAGTCCCACGACCGGGACCGACTCCCACGCTAGCAGACCTCCCGGTGCGCGGCAAGAGGGCAGTCGCCCCCCGGGGGGGAATGTCAGGATGAGCAGGCCAGCGCGCTGCGCCGTGCGCCGGGGGGCAGGGGAGTGGGGGGAATGCGGAATGCGGAATGCGGAATGACGCGGACGGGGAATGTACTGAATGCGGAATGCGGAATGAAGGGGGCAGGAAAGTCAGGAGGCGAGGAGGGCCGCAAGCATCCGGGCGTTCACCACGGCCTGGCCGCGGGCGTGATTGTTGAAGAAGGCGTAGCAACGCTCGGCGCGCTCGGCGAGCGCGCGGATCTTGGGGACCCACTCCAAGAGCTCGGCCTGGCTGTACAGGTAGTCGTAGCGCTCCCAGGCCTCCGCGTGCGTCCACCACTTTTCCTGATTCCGGCCGTGGAAGCGCACGTAAGCCGGCGTGGCCGTGGCCCGCACCACGGGGGGCGGGAGGTTTCTGAGGCGCGGCTCGTCCACGCAGCAGTAGGCGAGACCCAGCTCCGTGAGCAGGCCGAAGGTCTCGTTCGTGATCCAGCTCCGGTGGCGAAACTCCACCACGGTGGGGTCGGGGTGGAGGTCGCCCGCCACGCGGCGCAGGAAATCCCGATGTGCGGGTGTGGCCTGGAACGAGAAGGGGAACTGGACCAGCACGCAGGCCAGGCGGCCCGCCTCGCGCAGGGGGGTGATGGCCTCCCGGAAGTGCGGCAGCGCCTCCGCGTACCTCTCCCGGGCGTGGGTCATCTCCTGGTGGGCCTTGACCGAGAACTCGATGCGCCCCCCGGCTCGTTCCGCCATGGCGGCCATGTTGCGGGGGGGCGGGATGTGGTAGTAGGTGGAGTTGATCTCGACGGCGGGAAAGTGATCCGCGTAGTAGGCGAGCATCTGCTGCGCGGGAAGCTTCTCGGGATAGAAGGGTCCCTTCCACTCGGGGTAGCTGAATCCGCAGGTGCCGACCTTGATCATGCCGAGCCAACCGGGCGCTGGACGCCCGGGACCGCGCAGGCCCGGGCGTCTCTTCTCCCCTCACTTGAAAAGGAGATTGGGGAGGAACAAGGAAAGCTGGGGGAAGAACTGGAGCACGAATAGCACGACGATCAGGATGATCAGAAAGGGGATGTACGCCTTGACGACCCGTTCCATGGGCAGCTTGGCAATCGCGGAGACGCCATAGAGACACACGCCCACGGGCGGCGTGGTGAGGCCAATCATGGTGTTCACCGAAATAAGAATCCCGAAGTAAACCATATCCACTTCCAAGGTCTTGAGCAGCGGCATCAGGATGGGGACCATGATGAGGACGATGGGCGTGGCGTCGAGGAAGCAACCCTCGACGAGGATGATGAAGTTGATCATGAGGAGGATCAGCATGCGCTCGTGTGTCAGGCTGTAAATGAACTCAGTGAAGAGGAGGGGGATCTTCTCTAGCGAGAGCCACCAGGCGAAGGCCCCGGTGATCCCGATGATGAACATGATGACGCCCACGGTGACCGAGGTCTCGCGTAGGATCTGCCAGATGGCACGGAAGCTCATCTCGCGGTAGAAGAATCCCAGGATCACGGCATAGACCACCGCGATCATGGCCGCTTCCGTCGGTGTGAAGTAGCCGGTGTAGATCCCGCCGATGATGATGACGGGGGTCAGCAACACCGGGAACGCGTCCCGCGTGGCAATGAGGAACTGACGGAAGGTGGCCCGCGGGTAGCTGGGGTACTTTCGCTTCTTGCTGATGATGTAGACGCCCACCATGAGCCCCCCACCCATGAGGAGGCCGGGGATGATGCCGGCGACGAAGAGGGCCCCGATCGACACGCCGGCCACGACGGCATAGATCACCATGATGATGCTGGGCGGGATGATGGGCCCGATGGTGGCGGCGCCCAGCACGATGGCCGAGCTGAAGTCCTTGTCGTAGCCTTCCTTCTCCATGGCGGGAATCTCGATGCTCCCCAGTCCCACGGCGTCCGCCGTGGCCGAGCCCGACATCCCGGCGAAGATGATGGAGGCCAGGACGCAAACGTGGCCGAGCCCGCCCGTGATGTGCCCCACACACGTCCGCGCGAAGTTGAAGAGGCGCTTGGTTATCCCCCCCGTGTTCATGATATTCCCGGCCAGGATGAAGAGCGGCACCGCCAACAGGGTAAAGTTGTCCACCGTGGTGAACATCTTCTGGGGGATCATCATCAAGGGCTTGCCCGAGGCCAGGAAGTAGTAGACCGAGCCAAGCCCGATGCTGAAGGCGATCGGCACGCT
>JBGPQZ010000173.1:0-6731 GCA_041489335.1 Methylomirabilia bacterium | reverse complement strand
GAAGCCCCGCTCCCCCTTGAAGGCGAAGGTGGAGAACTGCCGGGCCACCCGCGGGCTGTCGCACGCCGGACAGCGCACCTTGGTCCGGCTGGAGGGGACCCGCTTCTCAAAGGCGTGGTCGCACGCCTCACACACGTACTCGTAGATGGGCATCAAGACTCCTCTCGGCAGAAGACGAAGCGAGGACGCCGCTCGTCACTCACCCCCGCGCTGCACGTAGCTCTTCACGAATTCCTCGGCATTGGCTTCCAGCACGTCGTCGATCTCGTCCACCAGCCGGTCCATCTCCTCCTTCAACTTCTTCCCCTTGGCCGAGGCCGCGTCGCTTCCTCCCTCGGAGGTGGGCGGACCGTCGGCTCGTTTCTGCTTCCGTTCCTGCTCCGGCATCCTCGTCCTCCTCCCCCGGCCCCTGGCCTCCCCTCACCGGTTCGCCGCCCAGACCAGGTGCGGCAATTCCGGGAGCAGAAGCTTCGTGAGGCCCAGACGCACCGCCGCCGCCGATCCGGGCAAGCAGCAGATCAGCTTCCCGCCCCGGACACCGCAGACCGCCCGACTGAGGATGGCGGCCGTCCCGACCTCTTGGAAGCTCAGCCACCGGAACAGCTCGCCGAAGCCCGGCAGCTCTTTGTCCAGGAGCGGCCGCACCGTCTCCACGGTGAGGTCCCGGCGGCCAGGCCCCGTGCCACCCGTCACGATCAGGCACTGGGCCGGCCCCTGCACGAACCGGCGCATCGCCGCCCGGATGCTGCGGGGGCTATTCCGGATCAGCGCATAGGCCGCGAACCTATGGCCGGCCTTGTCGCACAGCCGGCGAATGAGGCGGCCCGAGTCGTCCGTCGCCTCCGTGCGGCTGTCGCTCACGGTGAGGACCGCGTAGGAGACGGGCGGAAGCGTCCGGGCGCTCTGCCGGTGGTCGGTCACGCCCATCTCACCCGATCTCCTGCAGGAACGGGTTGTCCCGCCGCTCGGCTCCGATCGTCGTCTGCGGCCCGTGTCCCGCGTACACCAGCGTCGAGTCGGGGAGGGTCAGGAGTCTCGTCCGGATGGAGCGGAGCAGATCCGGAAGGGACCCGCCGGGCAGGTCCGTCCGCCCCACCGAGCCGGCGAACAGCGCGTCGCCCACGAAGACGCCGTCTCCCAGGCAGAGGGAGATGCCGCCCGGCGTGTGGCCCGGGGTCTCCAGGACCCGGAAGGCGAGCCCACCCACCTGGATCACCTCCCCCTCGCGGACCAGCCGGTCGGGCGGCGGCGGCGCGGTCGCGGCACAGCCGAAGTAGCGGGCCGTTTCGGGCGCCTCCGCCAGGAGCGGAATGTCCGCAGGGTGCATGATCACCGGCGCTCCCGTGGCCGCCTTGAAGGCCTGCATGCTGGCCACGTGGTCGAAGTGGCCGTGGGTGATGATCAGTGCCTCCAGGGTGAGGCCCTCCTTCCGCACCACCTCGAGCACCCGCTCGCCGTCCATGCCCGGATCGATCAGGGCGGCACGATGCGTCGGCTCGTCCACGACCAGATAGCTGTTGTTCTGCAGGGGACCGACCACGAACGTCCTGACCTGCACTCTCACACCCCTTGGCGCCGGCCGCCCCGCCGGGCGCCGCGCCTCTCAGGATAATTCCTGCTGGATCCGCACCACCGTGGAATAGTCAATTCCCGTCTGAGCGGAGAGGCGAAGGAGATCGCGTTCGGTGATCCGACTCCCCCGCCTCAGGATCGCCAAGAGCTCCCGGCGAACGATCTCCAACGGCTCTTCACCCTTTCCGCGCATATCACGCTCCAGCTGCATGCTCACGGTCCCATCCGGATGACCGGCCCGGCCGTCGTCTCCTGGCGAATCCGGTCCGCCAGGAGTCCGGCCGCACGGCGGAAGGCCAGGGCCACCGCCAGGTTCACGCTCACCGTGGACTTCCCGACCCCGCCCTTCCCCGAGGCGATGGCGATGCTGTGCTTGATGCCGTTTGTCGTCCCCATTCTCGATCCCGTTGATAGAATGCGCCCTCTGGCACTTGATACCAGCCCAATGCAGGTGTGTCAAGCGGCAACGGCCCGGGCCAAATGGCCAATGCCCAACTGAGAAGCCATCATGGGTCATTCATCACGGGATGCGGTGGCTGTGGATGAGCTGCAGGAACTCCTCGCGCGTCATGCGCGAGGTGCGGAAGGCCCCCAGCATGCACGAGGTGATGGCCTTGCTGTTCTGCTTCTCCACGCCGCGCATCATCATGCAGAAATGGAAGGCCTCGATGACGACCGCCACCCCGGCCGGCTGCAGGGCCTCCTGCAGCGCCTCGGCGATCTGCGTGGTGAGCCGCTCCTGCACCTGGAGGCGACGGGCGAACATGTCTACGAGGCGGGCCATCTTGCTGAGCCCGACGATCTTCCCCGCCGGCAGGTAGGCCACGTGCGCCTTGCCGAAGATGGGGAGCAGGTGGTGCTCGCACAGCGAATAGACCTCAATGTCCTTCACCACCACCATCTCGTCGTACGGCTCGCTGAAGACGGCGTCGTTCAGGATGTCGGCAACCGTCTGGGTATAGCCCGACGTAAGATACTTGAGGGCGCTCGCGACGCGGCCCGGCGTCTTGACCAGCCCCTCGCGATCCGGATCCTCGCCCAGCTCCTTCAAGAGGGCCTGCACCAGCGGCTCGATCATGCGCGGCTTCCTTTCCGGACCCCGCCCCCGCGGGGTCGCATCCTCGGGGGCACCGCATGGGCCCCCGGATCATCTCGCTCCAATTCGAAGAAGTTGTTCGGCGTCTCCTCCAGCCGCAGGCGGTGGAGCATGCCCACGGGCAGCGCCGCATCCAGGATCCGCCAGAGGACGGCCGCCAGGACCTCCGTCGTGCTGGTGACGCCATCCTTCGGGCGGATCAGGCGGTCGAGGTTCTCCTGATCGAAGCGATCGAGGATCCGCTCCTGGACCAGGCGCGGGAGGTCGTCCCCGCCCTCCACGCGGCCGCTCAACGGCGCGATCGGCCCGCGGATCGTAACGGCCAGGCGATAGGTGTGGCCGTGGCCGCTCGGATGATTGCAGCGGCCGTACAGGCGCCGGTTCACGGCGTCGCTGAGGCGGGGATTGTGCATCCGGTGCGCCGCCGAGAACTTGAAGGCCTGCGTGACCTCGACGATCGGGACCCCGGAGGATGCGCGCCGGATCGGCCCCCTAGGCATGAGAACCTCGCTCGCCCAGGTAATCCACGTAGGAGCCGTCGTCCACGTGGAGCCGCACCCGGTAGAGTTGGCAGCCCGTGAGGCGCCGCGCCAGCCGGGTCCAGATGAAGACCACCAGGTTCTCGGGCGTAGGGATCGTCTTCGCGAACATGGGGACATCCACGTTCAGGTTCTTGTGATCCAGATCGTCCACGACCGCCCGGATGATGAACTCCTTCAACGCCTTCAAATCCATGACCATGCCGGTCTCCGGCGACGGCTCTCCCCGGATCGTCACCTCCAGGACGTAGTTGTGGCCGTGGAGATTGGCGGCCTTCCCGAAGGCACGCCGATTCCGGGCCTCGCTCCAGGCCGGGTTGACGTACCGGTGGGCGGCGCAGAATTCCACCCGCTTCGTCACTCGAATCATCGCGCACCCCCTGTCGCCGGCGCGCCGACGCCTTCGAGGGCGCGCGTTCGCTCGCCCCCTGCGGGCGACGCGGGGCGCGTCCCGGCGCTCCGCAGCAGCGCCTCCCCCACGGCCGCTAGAAACATTGCCGCGACCCGGTCGGCGCGGTACTGCTCCACCCGGCGGCGACCCGCCGCCCCCATCCCTTGGCGGAGCCCCACATCGCCGAGCAGTCTCGCCAGGGCCCGCGCCAGATCGTCCGGATCGTTCGGGTCCACCAGGATCCCGACCTTGCCGTCCGTCACCGTCTCCGGCACCGCCGCCGCGTGCGCCGCCACGATGGGCTTCCCGCAGGCCATGGCCTCCAGGAACACGATGCCGAAGCCCTCCTGCCGGCTGGGCAGACAGAAGACGGCGGCGCGCCGGTAGCGGTCCAGCAGTTCCTGCCGCGGGATCGTCCCCAGGAACTGCACGCGATTCGCGAGGGACAGCCGATTGCGCAGCCGTTCCCACGCCCTGCGGCACGGCCCCTCCCCCACGACCCAACCCTGGAAGGGGACGCCGGCCTCCGCCAGGCGCGCATAGGCATGGAGCAGCAGCTCAAGATTCTTTCGCGGGTACATGTGCGCCACGGTGAGGACGGCGGGCGGCTCGGCCGCTCCGTCGGCCGGCTCATCCCACCCGAATCCCCACGCCCGAAGATCGATCAGCTCGGGGACGATCACCACCTTGGCCGCCGAGATGCCGTAGGCTTCGACAATCCGCCCGCACGAGTATCGGCTGGTCGCCACAACCACCGCCGCCCGTCGCACGGCCAACCGCTCCCAGCCCGCCTGGATCCCGAGGAGGAGCCGGACCAGCCCCCGCTCGTTTTGCATCTCGTCGGCGATGACGCCCTTGAGGCTGGCGACGTAGGGCGCCTGGGGGGCCCGGCCGTAGTGGAAGCCGTCCAGGTCGAACCCCACCACCCAGTCGCACGGACTCCGGCGCAGGCGGCGCGCCACACCCAAGTTGAACAGCAGCCGCTTCAGGGTAACGCTCGGGCACCGGAAGGTCGGAGCGTAGGTCTCGACGCACACCTGCAGCGCATCGAGCGACCTCGCGAGTTGGCTGATCCCGACGTAGGTCCCGCTCCCTCCGGCAACGCTGAGGGGGGTCGAGGTCACGAAGGCGAGGCAGCCCGGAGGCTTGCTCGACGTCTTGCGCGAATTGCTTCCGATGGGAAGCCTGGATGCCATGGCGTGACGGCGCGTCAGGCGGCGTTAGCCGAAATGAAGGCGATCTTCGCTCGCTGTGACGCTAATCTGCGATCCGGGGGGTGTCAAGGGAAAAGCCCAACCAGATGGAGCTGATGGCTCATGGTACGTACGGGCCCCGTCCATGAGCTATAAGCTATGCGCGCGCCCCTCGCTCGGGGCTCGGGGCTCTCGGTCGCCCACCAGCTCGACGAACTGTTTCAGGATCCTGGCGGTGAGCCCCCAGACGGTCTGCCCGGCGTAGTCGTAGAAATACACCGTGTGGGGAGTGCCGTCGCGATCCCAGATCTCTTCTCGAAAGGGGGCGCCTCCAAGGAGCGGGAGGAGCGGGAGGTGGATCAGTCGCTCGATCTCGAAGGGGTCGAGCCGGTACGGGTAGGGGTAGGGAACGAATCCCACGAAAGGTCGCACCACGTGAGCCGAGGCCGCCGTCACGGTGTCATCCAGCGCCCCCACGACCTCGACGTCCCGAGGGTGGAGACCGATCTCTTCCTCGGTCTCCCGGAGTGCGGTCACCCGAAGGTCCCCGTCCGCATCGTGGAACCCTCCGCCGGGCAAGCTGATTTGGCCCTTGTGGGTCGGGACCCGTTCGGTCCGTTTGGTGAGGATCAGGTAGGGTCCCGTCGCCGTCTCGTACAGTGGCAGGAGGACCGCGGCCCGACGATATCCCGTCGGCGCCGCGTGTCGTGGATCGCGGCTCTGGAGAACTCGTAGGATGCGTTCCCGCAAGCCGCAGGGGTCGTAACCCACGCGTCCTCCCTGCCGCGGCCGCCGGACACCACGACGGCGCGGTCGCCCCAGGGCGTGCCTCGCCCCGCACAAACAACAGAGGGCTTCAGCCTTCGCCGAAGCCCCCTGCCGTCTTCACCGTGGAGCGGGTAGCGGGGATCGAACCCGCATCCCAGGCTTGGGAAGCCTGTGCCCTACCATTGGACGATACCCGCGTAGGATGCTTTACCTACCAGATTGCGGCCTGCCTGTCAACAGATTGGTCATTTTTCCGGGCACACCGCGGCGGGCGTGGTCGCACAGGACAGCCAAGATGCAGGCATCACAGTCCGGGCGTCGGGCCGTGCACGTCTGACGCCCGTGCTCGACCAGATGGACGTGCAGGGCATGGCAGTCGCGGGGAGGGACCCGCGCCTCCAGAAGGGCCTGGGCCTTTTCCGGGGAGCGCGCACCGTCCAGCAGCCCTAACCGCCGGCACACCCGAAACACGTGGGTGTCCACGGGGAAGGCCGGGCGCCCCAGGTCGAAGAGGAGCACGCAGGCCATCGTCTTGCCGCCGATCCCCCGGAAGCGCTCCAGATAGGCGCGGACCTCCTGGTCCGTGAGATCGCGCAGGAAGCTCAGGTTGAAGTGCCCCTGCTCCTCCCAGATGTCCTCCAGGAGCGATTTGATCCAGACCGCCTTGATATTGGCCAGCCCTCCGGGGCGCAGCACGGCGACGAGGTCGCGCAGCGACGCGCGATGCACCATCTCCCAAGTGGGGAAATGGCGGCGCAGATTCGCATACGCCCGGGCGCTGTTGGCGGCGGTGGTGTTCTGCGAGAGGAGGGTCTGGATCAGGGAGTCCAGCGGGTTGTCCCAATGGCGTTCCCGCTGCCGCGGCTATCCGTCGCTATGCCATCGCCGCCGCCAAAACTCCCATCCAGTGATCCATCAGCTTTGAACCGCCAAATCCTCAGGGTGGAATCAGAGTCTGTATACCCGACAACTAAAATTTCTCCGGAAGAATCAATGGTCATTGAAACGGCATGTTGAACGGCATGCCCGCCCTCATAAGTGGCGACCCCGCCGCTGCCGAATGACGGATCCAGTACGCCGGCAGCTGAAGGAATGGTGGTAGAAGTTGTTGGTGAGGTTACTTCATTAACCGGAGTACTACAGCCGCCGTTCAGAAGCCAGATCAGCCAGAT
>JBGPQZ010000172.1:0-6731 GCA_041489335.1 Methylomirabilia bacterium | reverse complement strand
TCGGCGCCGCGCTCGGCCAGGGCCAGGGCGATGCTCCGCCCCAGGCGCCTCGCCCCCCCCGTCACCAGCGCGACCTTCCCCTCAATCTCCATGAGACACCCGAATGAGATCCGTCTCGTCCCGGCTCTCGCTCTTTACCTGGATGGCGTTGACCCCCAGCTCGGGCTGGGAGCCGGCGTGTGCCTGCAGCCACCCGGTGATCGCCTGAAGGCGCTGTGTCATGGCTCCGCTCCCGCACGAACCAACAGATCGCTGTGTCCCGAGCCCCCGTAGCGACCGCCCCGGCGATGGCCCGCCCCGCCGGCGCGGGGGAGGATTTTACTCCACCTGACCGCGCAGCCCCAAACACCAAATCCGCCTTGGCCGGTCCCGCGCCCACCCCAAACAGAAAGGCGGCGTGGAGCCCCTCCGCACGCCGGCCGCTCGGCGCCGCCCATCCTCTCCTTCCTCTCCTTGGCGTCTTGGCGGTGAAACGGACTAGCGGGGCTCGAAGAAGGGCCGGAACTTCTCCTCCAGCTCGACCAGCTTGGCCTTGTAGTACTCGACGTTCTCGTCCGGCCGCTCGCGATCCCACTGGCTGGCCAGCCTGGCGGCCTCGTGCACCTTGACGCGCTTCGCGGTCCCGGACACGTAGTAGGAGATCTGATCCCCCGGCTGGTAGGCGCGCTCCGACCGGAGCGCCAGCTCGTAGGTCGCCGCGGGGTTCCGCTGCTTGGTCCGGACCTTTTCCCGATAGGTCTCCAGCGAGTCCTGCAGCGTCTCCGTCTTCATGAACAGGTGCACGTCCAGGGCGTGCGATTCGAAGGCCTCGGCGTAGCGCCGGGTGAGATCCCGGATCTTCCCCTCCTCGCCCGTGAGCAGGAGGCGGAACATCTCTTCCATCCACTCGCGCTGGAAGCGCTCCAGGCCGCGCGAGCGGAGGCCCGACCCCGTGATCGTGAGCCGCCCGGCGTCGTCCAGCAGGGCGTAGTTCTTCATCTTGTAGCTGAACATGGCGGGGTAGCGCCCGTCCAGCTCCAGCGCGATCCCCGCCGGCAGGCTGCGCCCGAGCTCCCCCATGAGCCGCTCCTCGTCCTCGGGCGATCGGACGTCCTCCGGCGCCACGAAGTAGAGGCCGTCGGTGTCCACCTCGATCACGGCCGCCCCGCGCGCCGTGAGGTCCGCCATCACGGCCTGGATCAGCTCACGCCCCTTCGCCGTCACCCGGTTGGCGGCCTCGTAGTCGTTGAAGTGAGCCATGGGGAAGCCCAGGTAGCCGTAGAAGGAGTTGATCAGGATCTTGAAGGTACCCTGCAGCGCCTCGTAGTAGGTGCAGTCCGCCTCCGTCGCGGCGCTCTGGCCCAGGCGCTTCGCCTCCACGCGGAACGTGCGCAGATCCCGGAGGAGCGCGGGGAACACGCCCAGGCTATCGCGACGCGGGGTGTAGCCGAAGCTGAGCATCACCGACGGGTAGAGCGAGGTGACGTCACAGTGGAGCACGCGGCGCGCCACGCCCTGGTAGACGACCTCGGTGTGCCCCCCCAGCACCTCCTGGGGGGGCTCGGGCGCCGGGATGGCCCGGCGCTGGCGCAGGTACTCGCGGAGCAGGAGGGCGTCGATCTTCGTGGCGTTCCCCCGGAGCGCCACGTTCTGGTAGGAGAACGGAAAGATCTGCGCCTGGACGAAATAACTCTGGGAGAGGATCGCGCTCAAGGCGCGCGTCTCGCGGACGTCGTCGAGGGCATACCGCAGCAGCGTGTCCGGCTCGTGATCGAAATACCACGACGTCCGGTCGGGGAGGATGTAGGTCCGGTCGGGGCCCGCCAGGCCGAAGTGGCGGGCGATCTCCTTCAGGCCGTACCCCTCCAGCTCCCGCGCCGTGACGTCGTACTGCTGGGCCAGGATCCAGGTGTCGAGGATGTGGCGGCCGTGGACCTCGTATTTCGTGTAGGTGATCGTGCGCTCGGCCACCTGCAGCCGGGAAGGGCGGCCGCCCAGTATCGCTCCGCCCCGCCCCAGGCTGAGCGGCACCTGGTGCCGCGCCGCCCGGGCCGCGAGGTAGGGAAGGTCGAAGCGGAAGAGGTTGTGCCCCTCGATCACGTCGGGATCCCGCTCCGCCACGATCCGGACGAGTTCCCGCAGCATGGCGGCCTCGTCGAAGGCCGCACCCGAGATCACCTGCTCCCACCCCGTGCTGTCTGCCAGCGCGATGGCGGTGATCCGGTCCTCGGCCCGCGCGGCGTTGGGGAACTCGTAGCCGCCGGCGCAGTAAGTTTCGATGTCCAGTTGCAACCGGCGGAGCGCGCCGAAGGGCAGCTCCAGGAACTGCGTCTGGCCGGACAGCATCAGGTGCTGCTGGATCGGATCCGCGAAGAAGAGAACCGGGGCGTCCGCGGCCGCCTGGGACCGCCCGGTGCGCTTCAGGAGGTGGGCGCGCGCCTTCTGGGCGTCGCTCCAGCCGCGGAAGAAGACCAGGTAGCGGTAGAAGCCCTCCCCCTGGAGCGGTTCCACGTCATAGCCGCCGCCCCAGCCCCGCAAGAGGTCGGTGCTGGCCAGGAGGGCGAAGGGGCGGAAGGGCTGGAGGCTGGACCGCAGGCCTCCGCCCTCGTCCCGCGCGAAGACGCGAATGCCGGCGTCCCCGCCCAGTTCGAAGGCGAGCAGGCGCGGCGTCGGATCGTGGCCGAAGAGCACCGCGTTCGCCTGGAAGGCGGGCACCTTGGGGGTGGACGACGCGGTGGGGGTGGATTGCCCGGACATCGGCGGCAACTCTCAGCGCGACGCGGCGGGCCCCGCGGGCTCGTCGTGCCGGATCCCGTTCAGGATGACCCGGGCCAGCTTCCGGTGTTGGCCCAGGCTGCCGTCCTCCGCATCCTGGGCCAGGGCGTCTTCCAGCAGGCGCCGGGCCGGCTCTTGCTCGCCTCGCCGCAGATGGAAGGTGGCCTGACTCAGCCGGCTCGCGCCCGGATAGCGGGCCATCAGCCCCTGGTAGGTCGCCAGCTCCCGCCCCGGGTCGTGGTTCTTGCCATAGACCAGCCCGAGCCGCAACGAGCTCTGCAGGTAGAGGACCGTCCCGGGCCCCGTCGCGTCGCGCAACGCCTGAAAACCGCGGATGGCCCCGGGGAGGTC
The DNA here is from genome assembly GCA_041489335.1 of Methylomirabilia bacterium. Taxonomy (GTDB): domain Bacteria; phylum Methylomirabilota; class Methylomirabilia; order Methylomirabilales; family 2-02-FULL-66-22; genus 2-02-FULL-66-22. The sequence goes on along the minus strand of JBGPQZ010000172.1, from coordinate 3,626 downwards.
GCCCCGCTCCTCGGCCAGCCAGGCCTGATAGTAGGCGCGCGTCTCCGGATCCGCCTCGGCGGCAACCCGCCGCTCCAGGCCGCGAACCAGCTCGCGCTGCGCGCGCCAAATCAGCACATGGTCCGCCACCGCGTTGTTCGGCCATGTGACGAGGATGACCACCGCGATCACGCCGAGGCCGATGGTCGCCCCGAGGCCGCACAGGTAAGCCCAACGACGAATGCGTGGCGTCACCAACGAATCCCCCCGGCCGCCTGCCCACCTGCGAACGGCGCACTATAGCATGCGATCCGGGCCCCTTCGAGTCAAAACGCCGGCCCGCGCCGGGCCAACCAGGCCGCGCCTGGAGAGAAAGATGCTGGCCCGTCTCGGGCGCCAGAACACTACACCCCTGCCCGTCGTTGCGCGCTTGGCCTGCCTGTGCGTCCTCGCACCTGTCTGCGTCGCGCGCGTCGCGACAGGCAGGCGCAGACAGGCGATCTTGGCGTGAAAAATCCAGGATAAGGGACGTCGCTCGAGGAGGGTATCCCCCGCTGCCTATCGCGGCGGAGGAGGCGGGGGCGGCGCCGGGTATCCGGGCGGGGGCCCGGACGGCGGACCGTAGGATGGGGGCGGAGGAGGCGGAGGCGGCCCCCAGTAGGTGCGCGGCGCCTGACGAATCATCCCCGGGAGATGATTCCCCTTCGCGTACATGCACTGCTGATAGGCGATGTCATAGCGGCGCTGGGCCTCCCACCAGTTCGCTTGCGCGCCGCTGATTCCCGCCAGCGTCCCGCCGACCGCACCGGCGGCCGCCCCGACGGCAGCCCCGGCCCCCGCCTTCCCGGAGACGGATCCGATAACGGCCCCGGTTGCAGCCCCGATGGCCGTCCCGACGGCGGCACTGGTGACTCCACTCTCGACGGCGGCCGTGCCGGGCGCCGTGCCAAGCTGCTGGGCCGCCCACTGGCGGCACACCGCGTCCTCGCCCGCAAATTGCTCCAGGGACTTGCCGGGGCTGGGCAGGACCATCACGCTGGGTCCGGTCGGAACGGTCGCGCAACCGGCGCACGCGATCACCACGATCAACGCGACGAGGAGCCGAGTCCGGCGCATGGTGGACGCCCTCCTATTGTCCAGGTGCGGGGACAGGCGGAACGACCTTCATCCAGCCGTTCGGACACTGCTGGACATACGGGTAGTAGGCCTGCCGCTCTTGGCAGTAGTACCAGTAATACGGCTCCGGCGCCGGAGGGGCCGGCTCGGCGTAGATCGGCGCCGGCTGCTGAATCACCACGGGCGGCCCGGCAGAGTACGGATACGGATGGCCCCACCAGAACGGTCCCCAGAAGGCGTGCGAACCCCACCAGATGCCTGGACCCACCCACACGTGGGCTCCCCCATGGCCCCGGTACCCGCGCGCATCGCCGGGCGCCGCGCTGCCGAGGAGCAGGGCGATTGCGATCAGCACGCTGCAAGACACCTTCCGCATATCAGCACCCCTCGTGCCACCGTGCCGGAGCCTCGGGTCGAAGAGGACTCTTTCGCCTCACGTATGGGTCGATCCCCAAGCAGACGTCTCCATCCTACCTACATAGACAGAGCCCGCGCAAGAGCGTTTAATGGCAAGTCCCTATCGTGACCACTGGATCCGAGGCAATCGGTGATTGTGCCGTCTCTCGTCTCCAAGGCTCCTCCCGTGGACTCCGGCGTAGCCCCTCCACAGAGCCCCTTGACTCTGCGGTCAGCCTAGCGCCCCCTTCGGCGTTGTCAAGTCGAAAGACCCGGTCCTCTTCTTCCATCTTCAGCCTGCTCTCCGCATGTTCTCGGTCCTCTCGGGTGCCGGAGTCGGGTGGGTTCTTGCGGTTGACACCGGGCAAGCCCGGCGATAGGCTCCTGCCGAGCGGCGCCCCCAGCCCTTTCCATCTCGGCCAGAATGTCCCAAGGGTCCCCCTGCCGAGGGGAGCATGAAAGGAGCCCGGACATGAGCATGGGATTCAAGAGCGCGCAAGTAGTCGTAGCCGGGGGCGGCGTCGCCGGAGTCACCGCGGCAATTGCGGCCGCGCGTTTGGGAGCGGATACGCTGCTGGTCGAGCGGTACGGATTCCTGGGTGGCATGTTCACGGGCGGAAACATGACCGTCTTGAACTGCCCGCCGGCCGGCGGCATCGGGAAGGAGATCGTGGATGCCCTGATGGCCGAGGGATATGCCAGGACTTGCCTTGACGATCCACCGAATTACCCGATCTTCCACTACGCCTCCGAGTACTCCACGGTCAACGTGGCCTACGACGCCGAGATGGCCAAGATCCTTCTCTCCCGTATGGCCCGCGCCGCCGGGGTCCGGCTGCTCCTCCACTCCTTCATCACCGGGGCGATCGTGGAGCGGGGCGAGGTCAAGGGCATCCTGGTGGAGAACAAGTCCGGTCGCCAGGCCGTCGTGGGCCAGGTGGTCATTGACGCCACGGCGGATGGCGACGTGGCCGCCGATGCGGGCGCGTCCTTCCGGAAGGGACAGACGGACAAGGGGGTCCTGTTCGCCATGACCATCCTGGTCCGCCTGAGCGGCGTGGACTGGCCCAGCCTGTCGGAGTATTCCAGGACCGACCCCGGCCTGGACCAGGCCATCCAGCAGGCCATGGAGCGCGGAGAGTTGCCGTACTACAAGCGTCGGACCCGGGAGATGCCGAACTATTGGGGCCACCCGCGACCGGAGTTGAGTCACCTCCTGCACGAAGATGAGGCCCTCCTCTGGGGTGGCACCGTCGAGGGGGTGGACGGGACGAACGTCGAGGACCTTACCCGGGCCGAGGGGGAGGCCCGCGATCAGCTCATGTCTGAGCTGACCTTCCTCAAGAAGCGAATCCCCGGTTTTCAGCGGGCCAAGATCGAAAGCTCGAGCGTCTCCATCGGCGTCCGCGACACCCGCCACATCGTCGGCGAGGCCACCCTCACCGGCCCGGATATCCTGGACCGCCGCTTCTTCCCCGACGAGGTGGCCTACAACCTCAAGGGGGGATTCCCGGCCAACGGCATCCCCTACGGCTGCCTGGTTCCCCAGCGGATCGATGGGCTCTTGGTGGCGGGCAATTGCCTCTCGGTCATCCCCGGCTCGACGCAGATGGGCCTACAGCTCGGCTCATATAACAACCTGAAGGACATTCCGACCATGTGGACGACGGGCGAGGCCGCCGGGACGGCGGCGGCCCTCTGTGTCACCTCCGGCGTACAACCGCGCGGACTCGACGTCCAGGCACTGCGAGCGCGACTCCTCGACCAGGGGCTGCTGCTCGCCCCGCAGCACATCGCGGAGCTGGAAGGGCGCAGGCTTCCCAGCGGGAAGACGGTCCGGGAGCTCTATGAGGGCTTCCTGGCCAACATGCGGACCTATTGGAAGGACCGAGGGGCGCTGGCATGATGGGGCAATCGCTCCAGGACGAGGCGCCCCGATGATCCCGGCCCCGGCGCGCCCGCTCACCGTTTATCCGCCGTGAGGAGGATCTCGCTGCCGTTAACCCCAAACGGAAACTGAGCAACCAACGCAACGCGACAGGCGAGCGGAGCGGTCGCACAGCCCGCGCCGAGTACGGCCAGGGCGGCGATGAGCAGGCTCACGGCGAACGGCATGTGGTCTCTCCTGCGTCTTA
>JBGPQZ010000171.1:0-6749 GCA_041489335.1 Methylomirabilia bacterium | reverse complement strand
GGACGAGTACCGCAAGTACGTGGAGAAGGATCGCGCCCTGGAGCGCCGCTTCCAGGCTATCCACGTGGGGCCCCCCAGCGTGGAGGAGACGATCAAGATCCTGCGGGAGATCAAGGACCGCTACGAGACCCACCACCAGGCCATCATCACGGACGAGGCGGTGGTGGCGGCCGCACGGCTCTCCCAGCGCTACATCGCCGACCGCTTCCTGCCGGACAAGGCCATCGACGTCATCGACGAGGCCGGGGCCCGCGCGCGCCTGAAGGGGATGATGCTCCCACAGGAGCTGCGGGAGATGGAGAACGAGGTCGAGCGGTTGCGCGCGCAGAAGGAAGACGCCATCCGCACCCAGGCCTTCGAGGCGGCGGCACGCCTCCGGGATACCGAGCGGAAGCTCCGCGCCGAGCTGGAAGAGCGCAAGAACGCCTGGAAGGAGCAGCGGGCCAAGGCCCGCACCGCCGTGACCGCCGAGGACGTGGCGCACGTGGTGTCCAAGTGGACCGGGATCCCCCTCCAGCAGTTGGAGGAGGCGGAGTCCATCAAGCTCCTGCGCATGGAGGCGGAGCTCGCGAAAAGGGTGGTGGGGCAGGAGGAGCCCATCAAGGCCGTCTCCCACGCCATCCGGCGGTCGCGGGCCGGGGTGAAGAACCCCAACCGTCCGGTGGGTTCCTTCATCTTCCTCGGGCCCACGGGTGTGGGGAAGACCGAGCTGGCCAAGGCGTTGGCGGAGTTCCTCTTCGGCACGGAGGATGCCCTGATCCGGGTGGATATGTCCGAGTACATGGAGCGCTTCTCCACCTCGCGCCTGATCGGGGCCCCGCCGGGATACATCGGCTACGACGACTCGGGGCAGCTCACCGAGAAGGTGCGCCGGCGCCCGTTCTCCGTGATCCTCTTCGACGAGATCGAGAAGGCGCATCCGGAGGTGTTCAACCTCCTCCTGCAGATGCTGGAGGACGGTCGGCTGACGGACAGCTACGGCCGCGCGGTGGACTTCCGCAACACCATCCTGATCATGACCTCGAACATCGGGACGCGGCAGTTCACCCTGCACACCAACCTCGGCTTCGCCAAGGCCGGTGACGAGACCTTCGCCTACGACAAGATGCGGGAGACGGTGCTGAACGAGCTCAAGCGCGCCTTCAACCCGGAACTCCTCAACCGGATCGACGAGGTCACGGTCTTCCACCCGCTCACCCTGGACCACATGCGGGAGATCGTCGAGCTGATGCTCCGGCGGCTGCAGGACCAGTTGAAGGAGAAGCAGATGAGCCTCCAGGTCGAAGAGGATGCGAAGGAGTTCCTGATCCAGCAGGGCTTCGACCCCAACTACGGCGCGCGCCCGTTGCGCCGGGCCATCCAGCGCCACGTGGAGGACGCCCTGGCCGAAGAGGTGCTGCGCGGCCACTTCAGCGACGGGGGAATGGTCCGCATCCGGAAGGGCGAGGGGGCAAGCCTCCTGATCGAATCGGCGCAGCCGATCGGCAGTGTGTCCTGAGGCGAGGACCGGGCCGCGGCCGGCACAAAGAATTGCCCCTCCGGGGGCAATTTTTGCTTGGCATTTCGCCAGGATGGTGGTAAGGTCCCTCGGCGTTTGCTGGCAAGAACCGTATCGGGACCAAGTCGTCAACGATCAACCTCTGTCCTGCGAGAGCCCGTGACGCCGCATCGACCTGTGCGCCTGCTCAGCCTGTTCTGCTGCACGCTCTTCCTCCTTTCCGCCGCCGCCCAGGCGGCGGCCCAGGACCAGCCCCTGGTCACGCAGATCGATGTGACCGGGGCCCGCAGGGTCGAAGAAGCCACCGTTCGGTTCAAGCTCAAGACCCGGGTGGGGGATCCCTACTCGCCCGAGGGGATGCGGGAGGACATCAAGTCCCTCTTCAGCCTCGGCTACTTCGAGGACATCGAGGTCCGGGCCGAGATCTTCGAGGGGGGCCTCCGGCTCACCTTCGTCCTGCACGAAAAGCCCAGCATCCAGAGCATCCGCATCGTCGGAAACCGCAAGCTGGCCGTGGATAAGATCAAGGGGAAGATCGACCTGGTGGAGGGGGCGATCATCCCCCCGGGCGCCCTGGTCAAGAACGCCGAGAAGGTCCGGCTGCTGTACGAGGAGGAGGGATACTACCAGGCCCAGGTGGCCGGCGCGGAGGAGCGGATCTCCCCCCAGGAGGTGACCGTCACCTTCAATATCGTGGAGGGGGAGAAGTTCGACCTCGGCGAGATCCGGATTCTGGGCGCGCGCCACCTGAAAGAGAAGGACATCAAGAAGAAGCTCCAGACCGAGGAGCTGTACCTCTTCTTCTTCGGCGGCACCCTGAAGCGGGAGGAGGTGCGCCGCGACCTGGACCGGATCCGGGCCTACTATCTCGACAACGGTTTCCTGGACATCGTGGTGGACGAGCCGGAGATCCAGATCGACGCCCGGCGCAAGAAGCTGCGCGTCGTGATCCAGGTCCAGGAGGGTCCCCAGTACCGGATCGGCGAGCTGACCATCAAGGGGCACAGGCTCTTCCCCGAGGACGCCGTCCGGAAACTGATCAAGAGCCGAGCGGGCGGGGTCTTCAGCCGCGAGACGTTGCAGGGGGACGTGGTGGCGATCACCGATCGCTACGCGGATCGCGGCTACCTGTTCGCCGACGTCGCTCCGGTGACCGACGTGAAGCGCGAAGAGACCACGGTGAATGTCGCGCTGGAGATCACCGAGGGTCGGCAGGCCTTCATCAACCGGATCGAGATCAGCGGGAACATGCGGACCCGGGACAAGGTGATCCGCCGCCTGGTTCCTCTGGTGGAGGAGGACGTCTACAGCAGCTCGTCCGTGCAGCAGGCGCGCCGCAACCTGGAAAACGTCGGGTACTTCGAGGACATCAAGATCGAGACGCGGCGCACGGCGGCCGAGGAGAAAGTCGACCTCACCGTGGATCTGAAGGAGAAGCCCACCGGCGCCTTCTCCTTCGGCGCCGGCTTCAGCTCGGTGGATGGCCCCATCGGCCTGGCCACCATCTCGCAGAGCAACCTGCTCGGGTTGGGGAAGCGGGCCTCCATCGCCGGCCAGATCGGGCAGCGGGCCAACCGCTTCAATGCGGTCTACAGCGACCCACACTTCCTGGACAGCGACTACCTGGCGGAGATCCGCGGCTACGATCTCCAGACGCGCTACAACGAAAACCAGGGATTCAACACCGGGGTCAGGGGTGGCTCCGTCGCGGCCGGCCACGCCGTGGTCGAGCAAGTGTACGGGATGCTCAACTACACCTTCGAGCGGGTCCAGATCAAGGACCTGGAGACGTGGGCGCCGTTCCTGATCCAGCGGCAGGCGACGGAGTCCGGCGGCGTGTCCAACACGAGCGAGGTGACGCTCTCCCTGACGCGGGACACGCGGGATTCCTTCAGCGAGCCGAACCACGGAAGCCGCGTCCGCCTGGCCGCCACCTACGCCGGCGGGTTCCTGGGGGCCGACAACAACTTCACCAAGTACGGGGTGGAGACGTCGAAGTACTGGCCGCTCTGGGCGAAGGTGGTGGGCCACCTGCGCACCAACGTGTTCTGGGGGAGGGCGTTTGACGATACCCCGGTCCTTCCCGTCCAAGAGCGCTTCTTCCTGGGGGGGCCGAGCACGATCCGAGGATTCCGCGTCCTCACGGTCAGCCCGAAGGATCCGGGTGGCGGCGATGGGCTGACGGGTGGGAACAAGGCGGGCTACATGAATGCGGAGATCCTCTTTCCACTTCTCGAGCAGATCCGGATGCGCGGGGTCGTGTTCTTCGATGCCGGGAACGCCTACGACGAGCGGACCGATTTGGAGGATATCTTCAAGCGGCGGATCAAGCGGTCGGCCGGCGTCGGCCTCCGGTTCAATTCGCCGATCGGCGCGATTCGAGTGGAATGGGGGTTCAACCTCGCGCCGGAGACAGGTGAGCGGAGACAGGTCATCCACTTTACTGCGGGTACGGCCTTCTAAGCGGCCGCCTCAGACACCCCAAGGCCGAGACCGCTGGTTTGGCATTCACCCCACAATCGGCAAGTCCGCCCGAGATGCCTGCACCGGCGCGTCGCGTTGCAGGAGTGGGGCCGTTCGTACAATCGAGATGTGAAGAGGGAGCGCGAACCGTGGGGAGCAGATCTGGACACATCGTAGGCAGAGCGGCGATCATGGGGGGAATGCTGGTGCTCCTGCTGGCATGGGGAGCGCCGAGCGTGGCTGCCCAGGGCGTGAAGCTGGGGGTGGTAGATGTCCAGCAGGTCCTGAACCAGTCGCAGCGCGGTCAGGCCATCAAGCAGAAGCTGGACCAGGAGCGCGCCGGTCGCCAGAAGGAGCTGGACGCGCGGCAGCAGGAACTGGTGAGGCTGCAGACGGAGCTCGAGAAGCAGGCCCCGGTTCTCTCCGAACAGGCCAAGCGTGAACGGTCGGAGGCGCTGCAGCGCAAGGTGCGAGACGTCCGCCGGCTGGCCGAAGACGCCGGCCGCGAACTCGAGAAGCGGGTGCGCGAGACGGAGATGGACGTCACGCGCGAGATCTTCGCGACGATCCAGGAGTACGGGAAGGACCAGGGCTACAGCGTCATCCTGGAGCGGAGCAGCATCATCTACAGCGCGGCGACCGTCGATCTGACCGCCGAGATCATCAAACGGTTCGACGGGAAGGCCAAGTAGGGATCCCCGCTCGGCTCGGGGCGTCCTGATGGCAGGGGGGTGCGGGAGGCGGTGCGACTCTCTGAGGTGGCAGCCCGGCTCGAGGCTCGATTGGAGGGTGATGGCACGGTCGAGGTGCGCGCCATTCGCAGCCTGGACCAGGCCGGGCCGGACGACCTGACGTTCCTCGTGGATGAGCGGCACCTCCCCGGCCTCGCGGTCTGCCGGGCGGCCGCCGTCATCCTGGCGGAGGGGCTCCCCGCGGCGGACCGCCCGACGCTCCGAACGCCCAATCCCTACCTCGCCCTGGCGCGGGCGCTCGCCCTCTTCCATCCGCTGCCGAGCCCTGCCCCGGGCATCCACGCGACGGCGGTGATCGCCTCCGACGCCCGCGTGGATCCGAGCGCCGCGATCGGCCCCCTGTGTGTGGTGGGTCCGGGGGCGGTCGTGGGACCGGCCAGTTGGCTGGATGCCCAGGTGTTCGTGGGCGCCGGCGTCGCGATCGGATCCGGCTGCCATCTGTACCCCCACGTGACCCTCTACGAGGGCACAATCCTGGGGGACCGGGTGATCATCCACGGCGGCGCGGTGATCGGGGCGGACGGCTTTGGCTACGCGCGGGATGGCGCACGGTACGTGAAAATCCCGCAGGTCGGGTGCGTGGTCCTGGAGGACGACGTCGAGATCGGGGCCAACGCCGCCGTGGATCGGGCCACCCTGGGCGAGACCCGCATCGGGCGCGGCACCAAGGTGGACAACCTGGTCCAGATCGGCCACAACGTCCGCGTGGGTGAGGACACGGTGGTCGTGTCCCAGGTGGGCATCTCCGGCAGCACGCGCATCGGGTCGCGAGTGACCCTGGCCGGGCAGGCGGGCGTGCGGGACCACGTCAGCATCGGGGACGGCGCGATCGTGGGGGCGCAGGCCGGCGTGAGCAAGGACATCCCGGCGGGCTCGGTCGTGCTCGGGTCCCCGGCCATCCCGCACGGAGAGTTCAAGCGGCAGGTGGCCGCGGTGGCCGGCCTGCCCGCGATGCGCAAGCTGGTGCGCGCGCTGGAGACGCGCCTGGCGGCCCTCGAGGCGCGCCTGCAGGACGGGCGGGGGTAGAGGGGTCGCATGATTGGTGCAACCGAGATCCAGGAGGTCCTGCCGCACCGGTACCCGTTCCTCCTCGTGGATCGGATCCTCGAGTTCGAATTGGGGAAACGGATCGTCGGGATCAAGAACGTGAGTATCAACGAGCCGTTCTTCGCGGGACACTTCCCCGGCCACCCCATCATGCCGGGCGTCCTGATCGTCGAGGCCATGGCACAGGTGGGGGGCTATCTGCTCATGCGGAGCCTGGATGCGCAGGCCGAGAAGAAGGTCATGTACTTCACCGGGATCGATCGCGCGCGCTTCCGCAGGCCCGTGGTGCCGGGGGACACGGTGCGCTTCGAAGTCGAAATCCTCCAGGCCCGCCGGCAGATCTGGCGCATGCGGGGCGCGGGCAGCGTGGACGGAAAGCTGGTGGCGGACGCGGAGATGAGCTGCGTCGTGGTGGACCGCGATCCGGAGGGCCGGACCACCGGTCCCCTGGCCGTCTAGGAGGGGCGGGTGGTCCGTCTGCATCCCACCGCCGTCGTGGACCCCGCGGCCGAGCTGGCCGAGGAGGTCAGTGTCGGACCCTACACGATCATCGGCGCCGGGGTCCGGATCGGGCCAGGGACCTCCGTCGAGAGCCACAGCGTCTTGGAGGGTCGGACCGAGATCGGCGCGAATTGCCAGATTGGCTCGCACGTGGTGATCGGGGCGCCGCCCCAGGACGTGAAGTACCACGGGGAGGAGACCCGGGTCGAGATCGGGGACGGCACCATCATCCGGGAGTTCGCGAGCGTCCACCGGGCCAGCGTGGGTGGAGAAGGCGTGACCCGGGTCGGCGCCAGGTGCTTCCTGATGGCCTATACGCATGTCGCCCACGATTGCCAACTAGGCGAGCAGGTCATCATGGTTAACGCGGCCGGCCTGGGGGGCCACGTGGTCCTGGAACGCTTCGTCATCGTCAGCGGCCTGACCGCCGTTCACCCGTTCGTCCACCTCGGGGAGTACGCCTACATAGGGGCTTGCTCCGCCGTCCG
>JBGPQZ010000170.1:0-6798 GCA_041489335.1 Methylomirabilia bacterium | reverse complement strand
TGGTCCGCACCGGCACGTAGCCCCCGACCTTGACCATCAGGTCCTGGCCCTTCTCCGTCAGGAGGAAGTCCACGAAGGCCTTGGCCTCATTCGGATTGCGGCTGCCCTTCAGGAGGCTGGCGGCCGTGATCTCGGCGGGGGACCCCTCCTGGGCCAGGACAAAGGAGGCCGGCTCGCCCGCCGTGACGGACTTCATCGCATCGTTCAGCATCTGGATGCCCAGGGGCCGCTCCCCGGTCTGCACCATCGCCCGGATGGTGCCGTGGCTCGCCACGTACTTCACGTTCAGCTTGCGCAGCTCCTGATAGAACTTCCAGCCGTAGGGCGGCTCCCCCTGCGCGTCGGCCATATACTTGGTGAGGAACCAGATGTGGGTATGCGCCGAGGAGGAGCTCCGGGGGTCGGTGACGACGATCTGGTTGTTCCACTTCGGGTTCAGCAGGTCGAGGTACTTCTTGGGGGCCTCCTGCGGGGGAATGCGCTTGGTGTTGTACTGGATCAGGGACAGATTGATGCCCACGGGCGTCAGGAGCCCCGCCGGGTCGCGCAGCTCCTTCTTCACCGCCTCCAGATCCTTTGGCGAGTAGCTCTCCAGGGCCTTGTGCTGCTGCTGGAGGCCGAAGAGCTGCGAGGCGGTGATCACGATCACGTCCGCGCGCGGCTTCCCCGCCCGGATCTCCAGCTCGATGGTGGCCATCAGCTCCTCGGTCGGGGCGCGGTAGCTGCTGACCTTGATGTCGGGACGGGAAGCGGCGAAGGCCTGGACGACGGGCTCGAAGAGGTCGCGGGACGTCCCGTAGTAGATGCTCAGCTCCCCGGCGACGGCGCTGGACGCCAGGCCGAAGCACAGGCTGAGACACAGACCCAACCACGCGATCCGAACACGGTGTGTCATGGCTATCTCCTTTCGCATCGAGACCATGGAGAAGTCGTCCGGGGGCGCCTCGCACCCCCCCGGCGACCATCTGCGGTCTAGCTCCGTTCCAACATCGAGCGGCCGGTGACACGCTGGGCCAAGAGCACGAGCAGTGTCAGCACGAGAAACACCATGACGGACAGGGCGGAGGCCGCGGGGAGCCCCCCCGTGCCGTCCCACATGTCCAGGATGGCCGTGGCGACCACATCGGTCCCGATATTGCGCAACAGGATCGAGGCGCTGATCTCGGGGAAGGCGGACAGGAAGGCCACGATCCACGCGTAGAGGGCGCCGCGCTTGATCAGGGGGAGCAGGATGTGGCGCACCGTCTGGAACCAGTTGGCCCCGCCCAGGCGGGCGGCCTCTTCTAGCTCCTGCGACACCTGCATGAAGGCCGTCTGGCAGTACCGGACGCCGAAGGGGATGAACCGCGTCACGTACGCGATGAGCAGGATCCAGAGGGTGGCGTAGACGCCGAGGGCTGAGAGCGGTCGGTTGAGATAGACAATGATGAGGCCGGCCGCCAGGGCCGTGCCCGCGATCCCGAGCGGGAGGACCGCCAGGTAGTCCAGGACGGCCCGGCCCCGCACCCGCGTGCGGGCGATGAGGTACCCGATGACGATGCCGAGGAGCACCACGATGGTCGAGCTGGCCGCGGCGAGGATGAAGCTGTTGATGATCGCCGTCCTGGGAAGGGGCTCCGTCCAGATGTAGAGGTAGTTCCTCAGGGTGAAGTTGCCGGCCTCCAGCCCATACCCGATGCGCCGCATGCAGGAGACCAGGACCAGCATCCCGTAGGGGAGGACGAAGGCGAAGATGCCGTACAGGAGGCCGAGGGCCGTGAAGCAGTGGCGCCAGCGCCCCAGGCGCATGACGCTGGGCCGGAACCCCCGGCCGGTGATGGTCTGGAACTTCTTCGCGGAGCGGACGCTCAGCCGGTAGAGCCACAGCGTGAGGAGCGAGGCCACGAGCACGACCATGGACAGCGTGGACGCGGCCTTGAAGTCCAGCGGCATCAGCAGCGACTTCCGGATGGCGATGGTCAGGACGTTCACGTTCAGGATGTGGGGGATGCCGTACATCGCCAGCGAGACGCTGAACGCCAGGAGCGCCCCGGAGAGCATGGCGTGCTTCGCCATGGGGAGCGTGATCCGGAGCGCCGTTTGCCGCATGGTGGCGCCGGCCAGCCGGGCCCCCTCCTCCAGGGAGGGATCCATGTTCTCGAAGGCGGAGGCGGTCTGGAGAAAGACGAACGCCACGCCGCCGGGAATGCTGAGGACCACGAACCCCCACGCGCTGAAGATGTCCAGCGGGCCGGACTCCACCGACAGGCCCAGGAGGAACCGCAGCAGCCGGTTCAGGTAGCCGACATTGGGTCCGGCCAGGATGACGTAGGCGATGGCCCGCAGGAAGGGCGGGGTGATGATGGAGAGCAGGACCGTGCCCCGCACCAGCCCCTTGCCCCACATGTCTGTCCGGCTGACGCCGAAGGCCAGGGGGACGCCCAGCAGGACGCTCAGGAGGGTCACGGCGCCGGAGAGGAGAAAGGTGTTGGCGGTGGCCTCCAGGACGAACGCCATCCCGAAGTACTTCGGGATGTTCGCCAGCGTCGCCCGCCCCTGCGCGTCCGTCAGGCACTCGTAGGCCATGTACCCGAAGGGCACCACGATCAGGTAGACGAGCAGCGCCGCGGCGAGCGCCCACACGAGCTTCGCCAGGTCCAGATATCCGGACTCTTTCTGCGGCCGCGTGGAGACGCCCTCAGCCGCAGCAGTCGGCTCGATCACATCCCACCTCGAGTTGTCCCTGAGATGCTTCGCCGTGGATACTGCAGCCCCGGGGCGCGTGTCAAGTGGAAATCTCCGGGGTGTGGTAGCTCAGCAAACTTGTCCGTCTCGGGCGTCACTGCGGCACGGCGGAGCCGAAGCCGTTCAGCCCCGCACCTGGCCGCTCGGGGAACGCGCGGCCCGGAGTATTCGCGAACACCTTCGCGAATACTCCGGGCAATGACCAAACCCCAATGGCCAATGGCGGACGGCCTCCGCGCGATGCGATCTGACAGTGCGCTTCCAAGGTTCACCATCATTGGTCGGTCATTGGTCATTGGTCATTGGTCATTCCATGGGCGTGATCCCCGACCAGTGCAGGATCTCGTCGGTCGCGACGCGTGTGCGCGGGAAGCGGTTCACGGGTGCGTCGAGGAGCGGGTAGCCGATGGGCAGGGTGAGCATCACCCGCTTTTCCTCGGGGATCCCGAGGACCTCCTGGAAGATCCAGGGGTAGCGCAGCGGCGCCACCTGCGGGCAGGTGCCGAGGCCCTTGCCATGCGCCAAGAGCTCGAGGGTGGCGGCGATCGCCCCCACGTCCATCGCCGCCAGCTCGGTGAAGCCCCGCTCCACGCTGAGGAGGATGACCTGGGGGGCATCGAAAAAGCCGATCCCGGCGAGGAACCACTCGTCCTTCTTGGCCTTGTCGTCCGGCGCGATCCCCAGCGCCTGGAGCACCGTGTTCCCCACCTCCAGGCGGCGCGCCTTGAAGCGTTCGGCGAGCTTCGGGGGCCAGCCCATCTCCGGCTTGCCGACGGGGTCCGCGACCGCCGCCGCGCGCAGGCGCGTGCGGAGCTCCCGGAGCGGCTCGCCCCCCACGATCGTGAACTCCCACGGCTGCGTGTTGGCCGCGGAGGGCGTCCAGCGGGCCAGCTCCACCAGCTCCCGGAGGACGGTGAGCGGCACGGGGTCGGAGCGGAAGGCCCGGATGCTGCGGCGGCTCAGGACGGCGTCTTCCAGTTGCATGGTGTGTCCTTTCTGTTGGGGGACCTTTCGAGTTTCGGGCGGCGGTTTCCCCGAACGCGAGGTGAGCATTATGGGGGCCGTCGTCAACTATTTCAACTGTTGACAGTGCGCGGCCCTCGGCTCTCGGCTCGTGCCCGTCCGAGCCGCCTGAGGATGGCGCAGGCCGCCGCCTTCTGGGCGCACGTGGAGACCGAATTGAAGTTGCGCATCGAACCGCACGAGAAGAGGAGGTCGAGCGGGACGTCCGCCACATGAGGGCCGCCCTCGAGAAGGCCCTCCCCGTCGCTTACACCGGACGCTCGAGCCCGTACAGCCGGGCAGCGTTGTCGTGCAGGATCATCCGCCCCGTCTTCTCGGCGTCCTTTTCGGTCATGAGCCCCAGGCGGACGGCGTCCGTCATCACCTCGCCGAGAGCGATCTTTGCCGTCTGGCCGGCGAGCCAGGCGATCTCCGGCGATCCGTGGCCGCCGCTGCCGATCATCAACTTGGAGAGGGGGGCCATCGCGATCAGGTCGCGGTAGCACTCGACGATCCGCTGGGAGATCCAGGGGGTCGTCCAGCCGATGTCGACCCAGACGTGGGGGAAGGCATGGGCCATCGCGCCGGCATGCTGGATCCAGGGGTAGCCCGCGTGGAGGAGGATGAGCCGCGTCTGGAGGAACCGGGGTTGGCGGCAAATGGGGACCAGCAGGAAGGGATCGGTATTCGAGATGGGCCCGTTCCAAAGGCCGCCGGTGAACCCGGTGTGGATGTGGAGTGGAATTTTCAGGTCCTGGCACAGGAGCATCGTGGCCAACCAGACGGCCATGTAGAGTCTCCTGAAGGCTTCGGCGTCTCCCGCCTGCGCGGCAGGGAAGATCCGTTCGGCCTCATCGGCCTCCACCGGCGGCGTGGCGAGGCCGATGAGTTCGCCGGGGTGGGACTTGATGCCCACAAACCCGTCCTGCCGGATCGCTCGCTCCACGCTGTCCTGGAAGCTCCGGAGGAGTTCGGAATAGGAGCCACACGACTTCAGGAGCTTCTGGACGAGGGGGTCCATCTGGAGCAACCGGAGTTTCCGCCCGGGGGTCAGGTCGAGGATCGGATCGTTGAGGGGGAGCCCGGAATCCATCACCGAGGCGACGATGCCGGCGTCCGCATACAGCATCTCGGCGTAGCCGGCGAGCCCCACCTCCGCCGTCCGGCGGTTCCGTTCGGCGGTGACCGTCTCCAAGTCAGGCGCACAGTTGAAGAACTTGGCCAACTGGCAGACCGCCGTCAGGACAACGCCCATGTGGGAGAAGTGGAAGCGGAGGTCATCCGTCGCCCCCCAGAGTCCAGGCTTGCCCACGCCGGGCGTAGGGATGTCGGCCATGCCATGGAAGAACTCCCGGGCGAGCCAGATGGGTTCGATGGTCTCCTTGTCCGGCTCGAGGACATGGCAATGGTTGTCCACAACGGGGCAGTCCTTGAACTCAAGCATGGTACGCCTCCATGCAGGATTGGAAACCGGTCCGTTGTTCAGGGGTGCTTCCAATCGAGCCCACCCCTGTGACGACCCGGGTCGTCACCGCGACACTGTAGATCGTCGACCATCGTCTGTCCACGCTCAAAAGGCCCGGCCGATCTCCCCCTTGTCTTCCATGTTCGTCCGATGTAACATATGTCCACTCATGAGAACACGGAATACGCACACTCCCACTCCTCCTCCGACCGCACAGGGAATTCTGGACCAAATCCTCCAGAACCAGATCTCCTTGCGGGTCTTGCGGTATCTCGCTCGTGCTGGAGGCGACCACACCGGACGGGCATTGGCGAAGGTGGCGAACGCGTCCCCAAGCGCCACCCTGCGCGCCTTGCGAGATCTCGTGCAACTCGAGGTCGTCGAACGACGAACCGTGGGTCGTGCGATGCTGTACAAGCTCAATGCCGACCACTGGCTCGTCGACACAGGCCTCGGTCTGCTCTTCGAGGCGGAGGGGGCTTATTTTCGCGAGATTGGACGTGCCATCAGGGCATGGGTTCGCACGCCGCTCAAGGCAGCCATCGTGTACGGAAGCCTGGCACGAGGCATCGCGAATCCAAACAGCGACGTCGACCTGCTCTGCGTCACCGCATCGGACGACACGAGAGACCACGCAGAACACGAATTGGATGCGATGGCCACCAAGTTCCGCCGGCGGTTCGCCCGCCCCGTGTCCTATTTCGTCTGGTCGCAACAGACACTCCGGAAGCGATATGACGCCCACGATCCCCTGGCGCGGAACATGGTGAACACCGGCCACATCGTGCTTGGGGAGCGCATGGTGGAGCTCCTCCGATGACCCCCAAACCCCTCAGCACCGCCAAAGAGAATCTCGCCTCCGCAGGGTACTTCCTTCAAAAAGCGGATGAGATGCG
Organism: Methylomirabilia bacterium; assembly: GCA_041489335.1. Classification (GTDB taxonomy): domain Bacteria; phylum Methylomirabilota; class Methylomirabilia; order Methylomirabilales; family 2-02-FULL-66-22; genus 2-02-FULL-66-22. The sequence goes on along the minus strand of JBGPQZ010000170.1, from coordinate 711 downwards.
ACGCTCGGCTACCGACAACGTCCTTGCGCGGCGCTGGAATGCCGCGACGAGTGATGGAATTCGCGCAGGGATGCTGTGTGCCGATGCGGTCCTGGTATTTCGCCGAGGCCTCCGGAGCAAGAGTCCCCGGCACGAGGACGCGGTCGAACTGCTGCGCCGAGAGTTTGGCGCAGAGGTGCGACGGGAATGCACGATCCTGAGCCGCCTCATCAATCGGAAGCACGCCATCGACTACGAAGCCCGGTTGGCCACGGAACGTGAGGCCATCGACACGCTCGAGAAGGCCGAAACGCTCTATACCTGGGCCAGCGGCATCGTGCAGACGCGTCTCCCCTAAGCACGGGCCGAGGCTACACGTTCACCTTCCGAAGGGCGAGGTTCTCGGCCGCGAGGGCCGTCCCCAAGATCATCAGCGCGTCCCCGCCAAACCCGGCCACCGGCACTCAAGCGTGCAGTCGCGTCTTACGAGGATCGGGCGCAGCAGATGCTTGGCGAGGGGCGCTAAAATGCGTGATGGGTTCTAGGAACATTCGGATGTTCCTCAAACCCATCACCGGTAACTACTTGAAACCACCAATTGGTGGCCCTATCGGGATTCGAACCCGAGTTATGGTTACGATCACGTCTTCGGCATTGTTCGCGAATAGTTACACGGTCGGAAGCAGTCGAAAAATGGGTGCGACTAAAACACGAGAGGGTGATATTGGGTGG
>JBGPQZ010000169.1:0-6799 GCA_041489335.1 Methylomirabilia bacterium | reverse complement strand
TGGCCAGGCGTATCGAGCGGGGTGTAGACCCGCTCCAGCGTGATGCCCGAGCTGGTAGTGAAGGTCGGCTGCCGCTCGGGCGCCCGGCCCAGCGTCTTCTTGAGGGTCTTCTCTTCCCAGGCCTGCTTCTGCGCCTTGATCTTTTCCAGTTCGCCCTTCTCCATGGCGTCCTTCCCTTGGCCGTTAGAGCAGCATGGTCATGATCTTGGTCCACAAGCTGCGCTCGAGGTAGGCGAGGTCCAGCGGCTTCACGATGTAGTCGAAGGCGCCGAGCCGCAAAGCCTCCCGCCCGGTCTCCTCCTCGTTCACCGCGGTCACCATGATCACCCCGACTTCCCGATCGATCTCCCGGATCTGCCGCAGCGCCTCCAGTCCGTTCATCCCCGGCATCCGCACGTCCAGCAGGATGAGGTGGGGCCGCTCGGCTTTGAGCTTCTGCAGGGCCTCGTTCCCGTTCGCCGCCGTGAGCACCTCGTAGCCCTTGCCCGTCAGGAACTCTTGCAGGAGCTCCACGGCGTCGGGCTCATCGTCGACGACCAGCACTCTCGCCATGGCACCCTCCGAAGACCAGGGGATGGGACCGAGGATCCGCAAACCTCACGGGGGAATCTTCCGGTGCTGCTGGGGGGACATGGGTCCCGCTTGGTCGCCAGCATGCACAGGGCCCGGATCAGCTTCGGCCGGATCTCCTTGGGCTCGATCACCTCGTCCACGTAGCCGCGGGCGGCGGCCACGCACGGGTTGGCGAACTGCTCCCGGAACTCCGCCGCGCGCGCCGCCCGGAAGTCGCCCCTCGCGGCATTTTTCCCGAAAATGCCGATCTTTACTACCAGTCCCCCCCGCAAAAAGCAACGGAAAAAGGTCGCTTGACCCGACCCATGCGGTATGTTAAACACACTTCCAGCCCCGCGTCGCGTTCGCCCCACCACGTCTTGGGCGCGGATGCCCGCCAGCCGGAGAGCCAGCCGCGAGATGACCAACCATTCGTCCGCAGCGCAGGTGGCCGCGACCCCCCCCCTCGGGCAAGGGCTCGCGGACTCCCTCCCCGTCGAGGCCCGGACCACCCACATCCTGGCGGTGGATGACAGCGCCTTCGATCTCCACCTGCTGCAGGATCAGCTGGAGAGCGAAGGGTATCAGGTCAACACGGCCCAGGACGGGGAAGAGGCTCTGGCCAAGGTGGCGGCCGACCCCCCGGACCTGATCCTCCTGGACGTGATCATGCCCAGGTTGGACGGCTACGAGGTCTGCCGGCGGCTCAAGTCCGACGCCCGCACCATCCTCATCCCCGTGGTGATGATCACCTCCCTGCACGCAACGGAGGAGCGGATCAAGGGGATCGAGGCGGGGGCGGACGAGTTCCTGAGCAAGCCCTTCAACCAGCAGGAGCTGATGACGCGCGTCCGCTCGCTCTTGAAGCTCAAGCGCCACACGGACGAGCTGGAGAACGCCGAGACCGTGCTCTTCAGCCTCGCCCTGAGCGTGGAGGCCAAGGACCCCTACACCACCGGCCACTGCGACCGCCTGGCGCGCTACGGCGTGTCCCTGGGCCAGGCGCTGGGCCTGAGCCCCGAGTACCTGAAAGCCCTACACCGCGGAGGGATCCTGCACGATGTAGGGAAGATCGGCATCCCGGACGCCATCCTGCTCAAGCCGGGACCGCTCACGCGGGACGAGCGCACCATCATCCAGACGCACCCCATCATCGGGGAGCGGATCTGCGCTCCGCTCCGCTCCCTCAAGCTGGTCCTCCCCATCATTCGCCACCACCACGAGCGCTGGGACGGGAGCGGCTATCCGGACGGCCTGGCCGGCGAGGCGATCCCCCTGACGGCTCGCATCCTCCAGGTCGTGGATCTGTTCGACGCCTTCAGCACTCAGCGGCCGTACAAGCCCGCGTACTCCCTCGACGACTCCTTCGCCCTGATGCGCGAGGAGACCGGTCGAGGCTGGTGGGATGCGCGACTGATGGAGGCATTCATCGCGTTGGTGACGGAAGAGCGCGTGCCCCGGTAACCACTAGCCCGGAGTATTCGCGAACAGCTTCGCGAATACTCCGGGCAATAACCAAACCCCGCGGCCCCGACCCCCCGTCGGGTTCCCCGGGCGCGACGATTGGTGCCGGTGCCCATGGCAGGAAACCCCTCCGCATCCCCGCAGGCCGTGATCCTGGTCGTGGACGATATGCCCGAGAACCGCGAGCTGCTGGAGGCCCACCTCGGCGCCGCCGGGTATCGGGTGCAGGCGGCCGAGAACGGACGCGCGGCGCTGGACGCCGTGGCGGCGGAGCCGCCGGATCTCATCCTGCTCGACGTCCTGATGCCCGAGATGGACGGCTACGAGGTCTGCCGCAGGCTGAAGGCCGGCGGCGAGACGGCCTTCATCCCCGTCGTGATGCTGACGGCCCTCCAGGACTTTTCGCACCGCCTGCAGGGGATCGAGGCGGGGGCGGACGACTTCCTCACCAAGCCCTTCAACCAACTCGAGCTGCTGACTCGCGTGCGCTCACTGCTCCGCGTCAAGGCGCTCCACGACGAGGTGGTCGCCACCAACCGCCTGCTGGAAGAACGGGTGGCCCAGCGGACGGCCGCGCTGGAGCGGGCCCTCCTGGACTTGCGGCAGATGGACCGGGTGAAGTCCGAGATGCTGGCGAACATCTCCCATGAGCTGCTCACGCCGCTCACCCCCATCAAGGGATACCTGCCGGCCCTCCTCCAGCACATGTTCGGCGTCCTGACCTCCGAGCAGCGCCGCATCCTGGAAATCATCGCCCGCAACCTGGACCGCCTGCACGGCCTCATCCTCGACCTGCTCGCTTTCATGCAGTGGGAGAGCGGGCAGGCCAAGTTCCACCCGAAGCCGCTCCCTCTCCTGTCGGTGGTCCTGCCCTCTGTGGAGAGCACCGCGGTCGTCGCCCAGGAGAAGAGCGTGGCCGTGAACGTCGAGGTGCCCCCGGACCTACCCCCGATCCTCGCGGACGCCCCCGCGCTCGGTCACGCGCTGCGCCTACTCCTGGACAACGCCGTGAAGTTCACGCCCGGCGGCGGTCAGGTGACGGTCTCCGCGCGAACGGTGGATCAGTGGAAGAGTGAACTGGTGGACTCGTCAGTACTATTCCACCAATCCACTGATTCACCAATCCACCTTCAGGGAAAGCTCGTGGAGCTCTGCGTGCGAGACACCGGCGTCGGCATTCCGGCCCACGCCTTGCCGAGGATCTTCGAGCAGTTCTACCAGGCGGACGGCTCGGCGACACGGCAGCACGGCGGGACGGGCCTGGGGCTGGCCATCGTGCGACACATCCTGAACGCCCACCGGGCGGTGGTCTTGGTAGAGAGCCGCGAGGGGCACGGCACCACGGTCCGCATCCGCTTTCCCGCCGCGCCCTCCATCACGTGAAAGGTGAAACGTAAAACGTAACGAGCACGACCACACTGGCCCCATTACGTTTTACGTTTTACGTCCCCGCTCACCCCTTGCGCCTCACGGCTTCGGGGCGGGCACCCCCGTCGGCAACGGCTGGAAGGTGTGCGTGCGAATCAGGGTGTCCTCTTTGAACGTGTACATGACGCCGTCGGCGGGGTACCACCACGCCTCCGTCTCCCCCTCGGCCCCCGCGGCCCGATCGCGCTTGTCCGGCAGACCGTGCTTTCGCAGGACTCGGGCCCGCTCCGAGGCCGGCCCGTAGAAGCCGATCTGCCGCTCCACTTCTGGCCAACTGGGATGGAACTGGAGGACTTGGTTCACGGCGATGCCCCGGTCGCGCCGGAGCAGGTCGGTGATCTCCAGTGGTTCGGGCTTCCGGTACTTGACGCCGTCGAATCCCGAGACGTCGAAGAAGAACAGGAAGAAGTTGTTGCCCAGGTCGGCCGGCGTGAACTCCAGGCGATACCGCCCGTCCGCACCGGTCGCCGTCCGCGCCTCCTTGCGGTCGCGCTCCTGGTACTGCCACTGCATCGGCTTGAGCAGGAGCGAACGCCCGACGACGAGCACGGGGCTTCCCGCCACCGGCTTGCCCGACTGATCCGTCACCTGGCCCGTGACGACGCGCGTCTCCCGCACCTCGACCGTGGCACAGCCCGCCAGCCCCGCCAAGAGCACCCCGAGCAGCACCGCGCGTACCCCTCGCATTTCCGACTCCTTTTCCCCACCCCCCGGCCTTATCATACTGAATGCGAGAGGGGACCTCAAGTCGAACCGCGCAATGGCGTCTGATGGCGAAATCCGACAGCGATCTCCGACAGCGAAATCCGGAGCAGGCTCGTGGATTCCTTCCGGTGTCGGCGTCGGCTCTCGCGGCGCATGGCTCGGGGCTCGTCACTCGCCTTTTTCGTTGACAACCCGCCGCGCGGACGGTAGAAATGCGCGCGAGGGGAAGTGGCGGAACTGGCAGACGCGCACGTTTGAGGGGCGTGTGAGGCAACTCATGAGGGTTCGAGTCCCTCCTTCCCCACCAGTTGGAATGCACACACAAGACCGGTGGCCGATTTGGCCGCCGGTCTTGTGTTTTGAGGGCCGACGGGCCTCGTCAGAAAAAGGGCTTGGAGGTGAGCGCCCATGCAGATCAAGCTCTTTATTGCCGAAGGCGTGGATCGAGCGCGTCACGTAATCCTTCGCCCAGGAGGTTGTAGGCGAGGACCGTGACGAGGATGGCGAGGCCGGGGAAGACCGAGAGCCACCAGGCGATCTCGATGTTCGCCTTGCCCTCGATCAGGATGTTTCCCCAGCTCGGGGTGGGGGGCTGCACGCCGAGCCCCAGGAACGAGAGACCGGATTCGGCCAGGATGGCCCCGGCCACGCCCAACGTGGCGGAGACGAGCACGGGGACCAGCGCGTTCGGCAGCAGGTGCCGGAACATGATCCAGGCATCCGGCGCCCCCAACGCGCGGGCCCCGACCACGAACTCCCGCTCCTTGAGGCTCAGGATCTCGCCGCGCACCAGGCGGGCCAGCCCCATCCACCCGGTGAGGCCGATGACGGCCATGATGACCCAGATGCTGGGGCGCAGCAGCGCGATCAACGTCAACAGGAGGAACAGCCGGGGGAAATTGAGCATGAGGTCCACGAAGCGCATGAGGAGCTCGTCCACGCGCCCCCCGTAAAAGCCGGCCACCGTCCCGAGGAGGGTCCCCACCACCACCGCGATCCCGACGGAGATGAAGCCCACCGCCATGGAGATGCGGGAGCCGTACAGCATCCGGCTGAGCACGTCGCGCCCGAGCTGGTCGGTGCCGAACCAGTGGGCCGTGCCGGGCGGTAGCAGGATCTGCTTCGTGTCGTAGGCGCCCGGATCGTAGGGAGCCAGCAGCGGGGCAAACAGCGCCAGGAGGCCGAGCAAGAGGACGATCACGCCCCCCGCCACCGCCAACTGGTTGCGCCGGAACTGGCGCCAGAAGACGCTCTCGCGCAGCGACCGACGCCCCGCCCGCCTCATCGGCCCCGTCCTTCTCGAGTCTCCGTCTCCATCCCGCTCGTCCGCCTCAAACGCTGAACCCTGCGAGTCGCCGCACTAGCCCGCCTTCCCCCCGCTCACTCGGATGCGCGGATCCACCAGGCCGTACGAGACGTCGGCCAGGACGTTCCCCAGGAGCGACAGGCTCGCCCCGATGACCACCAGGGCCATCAGCACCGGCTCGTCACGCGAGAAGGCGCTCTGCACGAAGAGCTGCCCCATCCCCGGGATGGCGAAGACGGTCTCGATGAACACGCTCCCGCCCAGGAGCCCCGGCAGCATCATGCCCAAGAGCGTGACCACGGGGATGATCGCATTGCGCACCCCATGCTTGTAGATGACTGCGTGCTCCGGCAGGCCCTTGGCGCGGGCCGTCCGGATGTAGTCCTGCCGGATCACCTCCAGCAGGCTCCCCCGCATCAGTCGCGAGAGGTAGGCCAGGCCCCCGAAGGACGCCACCAGGACCGGCAGGATCAGGTGGGAGAGCAGGTCCCAGGCCTGGCCCCAGAAAGGCAGGTACTCGAAGTTCAGGGAGCGGAGGCCGGACATGGGGAGCCAGCCGAGCTGCACCCCGAACAGGAGCATGACGAGAAGCGCCAGCCAGAAGTCCGGCGTCGCGAACCCTACGAAGACGAAGAGCGTCATCGCCTTGTCAAAGGCGGAGTACTGCCGGGTGGCGGAGAGGATCCCCAAGGGGACGGCCGTGCTGAAGATGATCAGCAGCTCCAGGCCGTTCAGACCCAACGTCACCGGAATGCGCTCGGCGATCTTCTCGATCACCGGACGCCCGTCCGGGCTGTAGGACCGGCCGAAGTCGAGGCGGACCACCCGCGACAGCCACCGGCCGAATTGGACGTGGAGGGGCTGGTCCAGCCCGTAGAGCTGCCGCAGGGTCTCCCGCTGGGCAGCAGTGGCGCGCGCCTCCAGATCCTGCTGCACGACGGAGGGCTCGCCCGGCGCCAGCTTGAGCATGAGGAACGACAGGCAGAGGATCCCGAGGAGCAGGGGGATCGAGATCAGCAGCCGTCGAATCAGATAAGGCAGCACGGCATCTCCTCAGCGCGTGTACCGCTGCAGCGGAGCCGGCACGTACCACTTGATGAAGTTGTAGCTGATCCCCGCCGGGGCCGGCTCGATGCCCCGGACCCGGGAGGAGACGACGGGCAACGCGTCGGGGACGTACAGGAAGACGATCGGCTGCTCCTCGGCGAGCAGATCCTGCCGCGCCTCTGACGCCCACTGGCTGACCGCTTATCTGGCGCGCCTCACCTCCTGACGGCCCTCGACCTCCGTTCATTAAGGGCTGTTGCTCGCGTTGCCGGGTGAGAACGGGCGAAGGGGCGGCTC
>JBGPQZ010000168.1:0-6804 GCA_041489335.1 Methylomirabilia bacterium | reverse complement strand
CCAGGCGGCCGCCTTCATCGACTTCACCGGCATCACCGAGATGGCGGTGGCCTCCTGGAAGAAGATCGGGATCCAGGGCGACGTGAAGGAGATGGAGCGGGGGCTGGAGACGCGGCGCAGCCTGAACAACGAGCTCCAGATGGAGGTCAGCGAGAACACGGGCTCCGAGAACCTCTGGGTCAACCCCGGCCACGTCCTGCCGGTCCTCTCCAGCACGCGGAACGGACCGCTCTACTTCAAGTGGTTCGCCACCAACGGCCAGCAGGGGAAGAAGCCGGAAGACCCCCAGCTCCTGCGGGCCATGGAATTGTACAGCAAGGGCCCCGGCCTGAAGGATGCGGAGCAGCGGCAGACGGCGCAGGAGATCTGGAAGATCGTCCTCGACCAGGTCTACAACATCGGACTGGTCGGCCTGGCGCCGGGCTCCTACGGAGTGCGCGTGGTGAAGAACAACGTGGGCAATGTGCCGGGGCGCCTGTGCCAGCTTCGCGAGGCCCGGATTCCATGCGGGGCCCATCCGACGACCTTCTTCTTCAAGAGCTAGTCGGCTGCTCAAAACGGCCCATCTGCGGCGTTGGCACGCTTGGGCACTCGCTGCGGCGTACCAGAAGTACGCCTCACTCGGCCCATCGCGCGCCGCCTTGCATCTGGACCTTTTTGAGCAGCCTGAGCGAATATGGAGTTGTTTTGGAATCTTGCCAGAAGAGGGACACGTCGTCACGAGCGGTCACAGGAAGGGCATCGCTCATCCCGCTGCTGGCGGGCTGGAACGTGGTCATCCACAGCGACGACCCGCGAACACGTTCGCGAGCCATCGCGCCTAGACGCCGAACCTAGGGAGGCATGCTATGCACGGACCCGATTTTCCCCGGCCGAGCCCCGACAAGATCGAGATTCTGCGCCGGGCGAGCACGGCCACCATCACCACGATCTTCAAGAAGAAATGGAACATCAAGAACATCTGGATGCCGCTCAAGCCGCTGTACGCCGGCATGCCGAAAGTGGTCGGGCCGGCGCTGACGATCCGGAGCGTGCCCGGCCGTGAGGATCTGGCGCCGATCGCCTACGCACCGGACACCCTGTTCCCCGGCCACCCCGAAGAGGCGATCCGGGCCGTCCAGCCCGGCGATGTGGTTGTCCTGGACGGCCGGGGCGCCACCAACGAGGGTCTGTTCGGCGATCTGTTGACGCTGCGGATCAAGATCAAAGGGGCCGCCGGACTCGTCTGTGACATGTGCGTGCGCGATGCGCCGCACATGCCCGAGAAGGACATCCCGATCTACTGCAAGGGTGCGGCCAGCCCCGGGGGCACCGTCTTCAACGTCGACTACAACGTCCCGATCGGCTGTGCGGGCGCCCTCGTGTGCCCTGGGGACATCATCCTGGGCGACGAAGACGGCGTGGTGGTCGTCCCCCAGGCGATGCTCGACGAGGTCGTCGAGGCGTGCCTGGTCCACGAGGACCGCGAGGAGTTCATCCGCTTGAAGCTGGAGGAGGGGGTCCCGCTGGAGGGCCTCTACCCGACCGGTCCGGAGTGGGAGCAGCGCTTCCAGGACTGGCGGGCGGGGCGCAATAGGGCGAAGCCAGCGACCGGCAAGTAGGACGGATCGGAAGCGCCGTTCACCGCGGCGTAGCGAGGCGTATCCCGTGTCCGGGCCACGCGGACCGGCCACGGGACAGGGACGAGGAGGAGAGGATAGAGGATGGCAGACAAACGCGACCTCGACGCGAAGAAGCGCCAGCAATGGCAGCGACTCGTCACCTTCGGGGGACATATGCAGGAGCGACGGGCGCGAGGAGAGACGATCCCCCAGTGGCAGTGCAGCGCCCACCCGGCCTATCCGGTCGTCTACGACATCCTGCGCCAGGACGGCCTGACGACCGAAGATCTCGACAAGCCGCTGCTGGGGATCGCCAACAGTTACTCGGAGGTGCCCCCCGGCCACATTCACTTTCGGACACTCGCCGACGTCGCCAAGCAGGGGATCCGGGAGATGGGGGGCGTCCCCATGGAGTTTGGCACCGGCGCCCCCTGCGACGCCTTCGGCAACGCCAATCCCGGCTACCGCTACATCCTGCCGATGCGGGAGAACATCGCCGACACGGTCGAGTTGATGGCCCAGGCCCACCACTTCGACGGGTTGCTCCTGCTCTCGGGCTGCGACAAGATCAACCCGGCCATGCTGATGGGCGCCGCGCGGGTGAACCGGCCGGCGGTCTTCCTCGGCGGCGGGATGGGGCACAACATGTGCCCGGGCGTCGGCCTGGGCACCGCCCTGACGATGCAGTGCCTGGCCGAGGCGCTCGGCATGGCGCTGTTCCACACCGGCACCACCTTCGCCACCGACCATCCCCACCGCCAACTCGCCCAGCAAAGCGGCGCCGCCCTGGTCAGCCTGGTCCGCAAGGGGATCAAGCCCTCCGACATCCTGACGCGGGAGGCATTCGAGAACGCCCTGAGGGTCAACATGGCGATCGGCGGGTCGGTCAACAGCTTCATCCACATCCCGGCCATCGCCAACGAGCTGGGGATCGCGATCACGGCGGAAGACTTCGACCGGATCAGCGACTCGACGCCGTACCTCTGCAACCTGCAGCCGAACGGCCCGTGGAACCTCGAGGATCTCGAGGCGGTGGGCGGCATCGCCGCCGTGATGAAGGTGCTCGAACCGTTGCTCCACACGGACGTCCTAACCGTGACGGGGCGGACGCTCCGGGAGGAGTTGGCCGACGTCCAGGTGCAGTGGGACGCGCGAGCCGACGCCAACGTCCTGCGGCCGCTCGAGGACCCGCTGCTGCCAACCGGCGGCTTGAAGCTCCTTCACGGGAGCCTGGCCCCGGAGGGGGCGGTGGTGCGGACGGGCGGCGTGCCCAAGTCGATGTTCGTGTTCGAGGGGCCGGCCCGGGTCTGGGACTCGGAAGTCGCCGCCCTGGACGAGATCTTCGAGCGCAAATATCAGGCGGGTGAGGTCCTGGTCATCCGCTACGAGGGGGTCATCGGCGGCCCGGGGATGCCCGAGCAGGGCCCGATGGGCTGGACGCTCCAAGCGCAGGGGATGTTCGAAAAAGTCTATCTCGTCACCGACGGCCGCTATTCCGGCAACAGCACGGGGCCGCTCGTCGGGATGGTGACGCCGGAGGCGGCACTGGGGGGGCCGATCGCGGCGGTCCGGAGCGGCGACCGAATCCGGATCGACCTGCATCAGAAGCGGATCGACCTCCTGGTGAACGAGGAGGAGGTCAAGGCCCGTCTGGCAGCGTGGACACCGCCGGAGCCCCGCATCAAGTCGGGATACATGGAACGCTACCTGAAGTTCGTCCAGCCTGCCCTCCAGGGAGCTGTCCTGCGGGTGCGGTGACCGGTTGAGATCGAAACGCGGCCGAGGGGCGGCGGCGCGAGTGGAGCATGAGAGCGAGTGGCTGCCTCGCGGACTGCCTGTGCCCTGCGCCGTCTCGAGCCAAGAACCTGTCGAAGCGAAGGGGGGCCTGGTGCGACCGAGCCGGGCCGCCTCCACGGGAGTTGTGAGATGAGCACCGACAAGCGATCGGCCATGAGTCGAAAGACAGCGCCCCGCCGGCCCGCCGGCCCGACCGGCCAGGGGACCGCGACCCCGCCGCCTCCGCCGAGCGGCGTAAACCGGAACTCCTATCCCAGCGACCTGCGGATCACCGACGTGCGCGCCTGCACCATCGCGGGTGCGGAGCACTTCATCTACCCCACGATCCGGATCGACACCAACCAGGGCGTGTCCGGCTTGGGCGAAATCTTCGTGCTGGGCAATGTCGGCCAAGCTCTCGTCTTCAAGCCGTACCTGGTCGGGAAGAATCCCTTGGAGATGGAGCCGATCCTCCAATCGATCCGGCGGTTCACCAACCAGGAGGCCAGCGGCGGCTACAGCGCCATCGACATCGCGCTGCACGACATCGCCGGCAAGGTCTACGGGGTTCCCGTGTGGCGCCTGCTCGGCAACAAGCTGCGGGACCGCATCCAGATCTATTGCGACACGCGTGACGACAAAGACCCCAAAGTCTACGGCGCGCGGATGGCCGAACGGCGGCAACTGGGCTACACGTTCTTCAAGATGGACCTGCACACGCACCTGGTGGCCGACAAGCCGGGGGCCGTGCATCGCAACGGGGCCGCAACGGAGAAGGGGCTCCGGTACCTCTGTGAGATCATCGAAGGGGTGCGGGACGCCATCGGGTGGGACGCCCCGCTGGCGGCAGACCATTTCGGCAATCTCTCCCTGAACGATTGCATTCGCTACGCGAAGGCCTTCGAGCGCTACCAGCTCGCATGGGCGGAGGACATGCTGCCGTACACCGACTGGCAGGGCCTCAAGGCGATTTCCGACGCCACCACCACGCCGCAGCTCACCGGCGAGTACGGCTTCGGCCTCAAGGAGGCGTTCCGGCCCTTGATCGACCATCGTGCCGTGGATCTCATCCATCCGGACGTGACGGTGTGCGGGGGGCTGCTCGAACTGCGGAGAATCGCCGAGTACGCGGACCTCAACGGCATCCCCGTGGCCCTGCATTTGTGCAACGGCCCGGTGGCGCAGGCGGCAGCGATCCACGCCGCCGCGGTCATGATGAACTTCGTCGCCCTCGAGTACCACGCGGTGGAATGCTCGTTCTGGGCGGACCTGGTGACGGGGCCCCTTCGGCCGATCGTCGAACAGGGCTTCATGCGCGTGCCGGATGCGCCGGGGCTCGGCATCGAGCTGAACGACGAGGTCGTCAGGCGGCACCTCAAGGAGCCTGGCTATTTCGAACCGACCGCGATGTACGACCAGCCGATCCTGGGAGGGCGGGTGTCGAGGCCCAACTCCAACAGCTGGCGACTGCTCTTCTAGACGCGGTATTCCAGGAATTCCTCCGGCAAGTCCACCGGCCCGCTGAACGTCTGGCGGGCCTCGCGGCAGAGTTCGTCGAGCTGGTCGTGGAGGCTCGCGACGAAGTGGCAGAGGAGCAGGCGCTTCACGCCGGCCTGCGTGGCCACCTCGCCCGCCTGATAGCCGGTGGTGTGGCCGTCCGAGGCGGCGCGGGCGGCCTCGGCGTGCAGGAACGTGGCCTCGTGGATCAGGATGTCGGCGCCGCGGGCCAGGGCGATGAGCGACGGGCAGGGGCTGGTGTCGCAGCTGTAGACCACCACGCCGCGCTCGGCCGGCGAATCGAATTCCACGCGGAGCCCGAGGTTGGGCGCGCCGTGCTTCACCGGCGTGGACTGCACGCGGAACCCCTTGGCCCGCAGAATCTCGTGTCCCTCCTTGGGCGGGACCTCGTGCAGCTCGATCCGGTAGGGCATCTTCTCCTCGAGCGGGAAGAGCTGCATGAAGCCCCGCAGGAGAGGCATCGTCTCGGGCAGCGCGTAGACGTGCAGCGTCTGCCGCCGCCCGGCCAGGCCCAGGTTGTGGGCGAGGGAGGGGAGGCCATAGACGTGATCCGCGTGTCGGTGGGTGACGATCAGGGACGAGACCTTCATCGGATCCAGCCCCGCCTTGAGGATCTTCTGGTAGGGGCTGCCGGAGCAGTCCACCAGGACGACTTCCTCCGACGAGTAGAAGGCGAGGGCGGTATTATCCCGCGCCGCCGATGGGATTGCCCCGGACGTGCCGAAGAACTGGAATGGCATGGGGACCTCCTTTGGCGTCCGGATTTATGGACACGCTTGACTTGGCCCGGATCATTCACGGACGAACCGTGGATCTTCGGACCGAATGACCAATGGCCAATTTCCAATGACCAAATGACCCCGCTCATGCTACCAAAAGGGCTCTTGGCGTGTCCACGCGGAAACGCAGCACGGATCCGGGGCGAGCGGGATGTTGCCGACATGTTCGATTTCTCGTCCCGCGATCCCGGCCGTGGCCGCGTTCGTCACTCTTCACTGATCCCTTCAGAGCCCAGCAGGTCTGGCTGGCACTCTCCATCGCGATGGACAATCCGTTACCGCCATCGCCCGCTGGCGCTACACCGCTTGACCTCTTCAGTAAAGGGTCTTAGGCTCTCCCCATTGTGAAAGGCATCGTTTCCTCTAAGGGGCAGGTGACCATTCCGATTCTTGGTTCGATATAATCGATCCAGGCTGATCTTGTGCGGAGCGCTTCCGATGGTGGTGGGCCTGATCCCGTGGCTGAATGCACTCCTGGTCGCGGTGCGGTGCCGGTCGCGAGGGCGATCCATCAATGTCATCACCCCGGGCAAGTGCGGGCTCGCGGGTTGTGCTTTTTCCTCAGGGGCGTAAGAGCACAGGATGTCGACCGTGGCAAAGCCTTTCATGGTTCGGCAGGTCGCACCGGATCGGCTTGAGCTCCGAGAGGGCGGGGGCTGCCTCTCGGTGTTCGGGGTTCCCTTCCTGGCGGCCGGGGTCTTCGTGACCCTGATCGGGGCGCGGATCGTTCCGGTGACGAATGCCAGGGACATCCCCGGCTGGGCTTGGCCGCTGATCCTCCTGATGGGCCTCGCCTTCGTAGCGGTGGGTGGCGGCCTGGTGTTCGGGCGGCGCTGGATCATTCTGGACGCCGGCCGCGGGACGGTTTCCCGGCAGTGGGGGCTGCTGGTCCCCATGCGGGGCGAGACGCACAGCCTGGCCGCCTACGACGCCGTCCTCGTCCGGTTCGAGGCCGGCGACTCGGATTCGGCCGATCGGTACCCTGTGCTCTTGCGCGCCAAGGGTGGAGGCACGGAACTTCCGCTCCAGAGCACCACGCAGTACGCCGAGTCGCGCGAGGGAGCCGCGGCGATCGCCAAGCTCCTGCGCCTCCCCCTGGTGGACGCCGCCACGACCCACGAATCGGTCCT
>JBGPQZ010000167.1:0-6811 GCA_041489335.1 Methylomirabilia bacterium | reverse complement strand
TGCAGGTGGTCTTCAACCCGGAGCGCTTCCCGGCGGCTCACGAGTGCGCCAAGGGGATGCGGTCGGAATACGTGGTGGCCGTGCGGGGCGAGGTGTGCCCGCGCCCCGAGGGCACCGTGAATCCGGACCTGCCGACGGGTGAGGTGGATGTCGTGGCGCAGGAGGCCGTCATCCTGAACGAGGCCAAGACCCCGGTCTTTGCCATCGAGGACCAGACGGACGTGGCGGAGGACCTCCGGCTCACGTACCGCTACCTCGACCTGCGACGCGCACCGCTGCAGCGGAATTTCCGGCTGCGGCACCACCTCTATCAGGTCGTCCGCCGCTACCTGGACGGCCAGGGCTTCCTGGAGGTGGAGACGCCCGTCCTCACCAAGAGCACGCCGGAGGGGGCCCGAGACTACCTGGTGCCCAGCCGGGTGAACCCGGGGGAATTCTTCGCCCTGCCGCAGTCGCCGCAGCTCTTCAAACAGCTCCTGATGATCTCCGGCTTCGACCGGTACTTCCAGATCGTGAAGTGTTTCCGGGACGAGGACCTGCGCGCCGACCGGCAGCCGGAGTTTACCCAGATCGACGTCGAGATGTCCTTCGTGGACCGAGAGGCCGTCCTCGATACCATGGAGGGGCTGGTCGTCGAGATCTTCCGGGAGGTCCGGGGCATCGAGTTGCCTCGGCCGTTCCCGCGCCTCACGTACGACGAGGCCATCCGGCGCTTCGGCCTGGACGCACCGGACCTGCGCTTCGGCCTGGAACTCTCGGATGTGGGGGATCTCTTCGCGGGGTGCGAGTTCCGCGCCTTCGCCCAGCCCCTGGCCGCCGGGGGCCGCGCCATGGCCTTGAATGTCAAGGGGCAAGGGGAGATCACGCGAAGCCAGTTGGACCAGCTCGAGGCGTTTGCCAAGGGCTTCGGGTCCAAGGGGCTGGCCTGGTTCAAGATCGGCGCGGACGGCATCCAGTCGCCGGTCGCGAAGTTCTTGCCCGAGGAGCTGGTGCGGCGGTTCCGCGAGCGGATGGGAGGCGAGGAGGGCGACCTCCTGCTTCTCTGCGTGGACCGGCCCAAGACCGCGGCGGACACCATGGGGCGCCTGCGCCTGCGCTTTGCGCAGGAGCTCAAGCTGATTGATCCGAAGCTCCTCGGCATCACCTGGGTCACGGACTTCCCGCTCCTGGAGTGGGACGAGAAGGAGAAGCGCTGGTCGGCCATGCACCATCCCTTCACATCTCCCCTGGAAGAGGACCTGCCGCTCTTCGAGAGCGATCCCGGGAAGATTCGCGCCAAGGCCTATGACCTGGTGATCAACGGGGCCGAGGTGGGCGGGGGGAGCATCCGGATCCATCGCCGCGAGGTCCAGAACCAGATGTTCCAGGCCCTCGGGATCGGGCCCGAGGATGCCCGGGCGAAGTTCGGGTTCCTGCTGGAGGCCCTGGAATTCGGCACGCCGCCCCACGGCGGGATCGCCTTCGGCCTGGACCGGCTGACGATGATCCTGACCGGGGCGGACTCCATCCGCGACGTGGTGGCCTTCCCCAAGACGCAGCGGGCCCAGGACCTCATGACCAAGGCCCCCTCGCCGGTGGACGCGGCGCAGCTCAAGGAGCTCCACATCAAGCTCGACATGCCCTAGCCGAAGATTTCACCGCGGAGTTCCGAGGGACCGCAGAGAGGCGAGAGCCTTCCTGCGGTCTTTGCTTGTGTGCTTTTCGGTTCAATCGCAACGGACGGGTCGATCCGCCGATCTGGGCATGACACGATCACCACGGATGCTCCGCCGCTCGACTCCGCCACAATCCCCTTGCGGGGTCGAAGCTTTCTCAATACGATACCGGACCACGGATCATGGCTTCGGCATGCCGCATCGCTTTGTCCTGGCTGACTCCGTGGGCCGTCCGCGGCACAGGCAGTCACGATGAAAAGGAGCAACGTTGCGAGGGTTGCAGTTCCTTAACGGCTCCTACCGGACAGAGGGAAGGAGGATCTCGGGGCTGGCGCGGATGTCGCCGGGCCTTGCCTTCTATTCCCGCATCTTCCCCATCGTCTTCCGGGCCAGCTCGAAAGCCAAGCGGGGGAGGTACGATGACGACGAATGGCAGCAGAGCAGTCTGGAGACGGTGCGGGCGCTGGAGAAGGCGGGCGTGGAGTTCGACATCTCCGGCTTGGAGAGCGTGGCCAATCTCGAGGGTCCCTGTGTCTTCATCGGAAACCACATGAGCACGTTGGAGACCTTCGTCCTGCCCGTCGTCCTCATGCCCTTCAAGAAGGTCACCTTCGTGGTCAAGCAGAGCCTCATGGATTACCCGGTGTTCGGGCATGTCATGCGGTCCAGGGACCCCATCGTGGTGGGGCGCACCAACCCGCGCGAAGACCTGAAGGCCGTCCTGGAGGGCGGCGTGGAACGGCTCGGCAACGGCATTTCCATGATCATCTTTCCCCAGACGACGCGGATCGCCGAGTTCGACCCAAAGGAGTTCAACACCATCGGCGTGAAACTGGCGAAGCGGGCCACTGTGCCCGTGGTCCCCCTCGCGCTCAAGACCGATGCCTGGGGCAACGGCAGGCTCGCGAAGGATTTCGGCAGGATCGATCCATCGCGAACAGCCTACTTTGCCTTCGGGGCGCCCCTGCACATCAAGGATCGGGGCAGCGAGGAGCACGAAGCGATCATCCAGTTCGTCACGTTGAAGCTGAAAGAGTGGGGTGGGGCGGTGAGGGATTGATTTCTCAGGGTTTTTGTTCTTCCGGTCCCTTTGCGCGCTGCAGCCTGTCGTTGGCGTGTCTTCTGCAACAATCCCCTGCCGTTCCGGATCTTTCTCCATACGATGAGTGAGTACGAGGCCTGGCTTCGTACCCGTGCTGGAAGGAGCGAGTCTGCGGCGAGGCGTGCTTCAGATGGGGCCGAAGGGGGATCGGGGGTGTCCGATGGCAGTACAGTTTATCCTGAGCGACTACATGAGCCAGCTCATGGCGCATGCCGTCTATGACAAACTGGACGACGGAACCTTTTCCGGACGTATTCCCGAGCGCAAGGGAGTGCTGGTGTTCGGGGCCGCATTGCGCGTGTGTGAAGACGAGCTGCGCTCTGAAAGTAGGGGACGTTGCGGCTTTGTTGACTTTGTGCTATCCTCCTAGCCCTACGCACTCGCCTGGAGGCCGCCATGCCTCGCGGACCACGGCTCGATGCTCCTGGGGTCTTGCACCATGTGATGGCGCGAGGGCTCGACCGGCAGTTCATCTTCCGGGACGACCGCGACCGGGATGACTTCGTCGGGCGCCTGGCGGCTCTCGCTGAGGCCGGCGCCGGATCAATCTACGCGTGGGCCCTCCTGCCGAATCACTTCCACCTCCTTGTCCGAACGGGGAGTCGCTCGCTGCCTCGGAGCATGCGGTCGCTCCTCACGGGATACGCTGGTGTCTTCAACCGACGCCATCGACGAAGCGGCCACCTGTTCCAGAATCGGTATAAGTCGATCGTTGTCGAGGAAGAGCCGTATCTCCTCGAGTTGGTGCGATACCTCCATCTGAACCCGCTTCGCGCCGGGGTAGTCGCAACCTTGCCAGAGCTGGCGCGGTACCCATATAGCGGGCATGCGGCGTTGGTGGGCGCGCGGGAGTACCTATGGCAGGATACCCAGACCGTCCTGCGTTGGTTCTCCTCCCGGTTCCGAGAGGCCAGAGCGCGGTACCAGGCGTTCGTCGCTCAAGATGCGGAAAAGGGCCGGCAACCGGAACTGATGGGCGGTGGCCTTGTGCGAAGTGCAGGTGGCTGGGCCGCTGTCCGGGAACTCCGACGAGGGAGGGAGGGGTACGCGGGTGACGAACGAATCCTCGGGGGGACCGACTTCGTAGTGCAGGTGCTGCATGAGATGGAGCAAGCGGAGACGCGTCGGGCTCACGCAACGTGGCGGACGATGGATGCCCAGATGCTGATCGAGAAGGTGTCTCACGCGGAAGGAGTACTGGTGGAGAGGCTCCGTGGGTTAGGGAGACCTCGCGTGACGTCCCGTGTTCGAGCGGGAATCGCATACCTGTGGGTTGAGTGCCTCGGCCGAAGCGGGCGACAACTTGCCAGTGAACTGGGCATCCGCCCGGAGTCGGTACTTCGGGCGGCGCGTCGGGGTAAGACGGAGGCGCAGTATTGGCAGCGGATCCTCGAGATCTAAGGAAAGTCAAAAAAGCCGCAACGTCCCCTAAGGCGTCCCCTAAGGCGGACCGTCTCTGGCCGAGAGATCAGCTCCAACATCTGCCGCGCGACCCCATCCGCCGTCTACACCCAGGGCCTGAAGAACTCGCGGGGGCTCTGGGCGTCGGCGGCCTTCTCGACCACGATCTGGAGGTAGAGGCCATCCGGCGACAGGTGGGTCCGGAGCAGCGCCAGGTCTTCGAAGTCGAGCTTGCCACGAATCAGGAGACTGCGCTGCCGCGTCTGGACCTTCTGGAGGCATGGCAGCATCTCGGGGATGGCGGTGTTGCCCACATCTTTGTTGATCTGGATGCAGCGGAGCGACTCCACCTCGAGGATCCGGTCCAAGAGGAAGAGCGAAGAGGAGTGGAGGTGGATGGCGCTGTACGGGAAGGCCTCGGCCATGCGCCGGTCGTGCGGCTGCAGCAGGCTGGTGTACAGGTCGGGGGAGAAGAGCGCCGAGGAATCCTCTTGCAGCCTGGCCAGCCGGTCCGGACCCCAGAGCCCCAGCTGCTCGATCAGGAACCCGCCGGCGAAGGGGCCGGTGATCGCATGCTGCGCGCGCACCAGGCCGATCGAGAACTCCGTGCAGGATTCGGCCAGTCGTTGGAAGTCCTGCGGGTGGTCGTAGAGGTCGAAGATCATCTCTGACGAGCCGCGCAGCGCGGCGATCATGTCGGACGGGCCTCGGAGGATGGGCTGGCCCACCGGGATCCGACTGCCAAAGCGCTCGCGGAGCAGCGTGACGAATTCGAGGTACTTCCGGCGCCAGGGGTTCCCGTCGGAAAAATCGATCCGACCGAGAAGGGAGGAAGCGGGGCCAGACCCCGAATCATGTCATCCTCGAGGCCATCCCACAACGCGACGATGCCTTCATAGTCAGGCAGAAACTCCTCAGGGTGGAGATCGTCCGGCCTGAGGATCGGCTCGCCCCGCAGCTTCTGCATCGCCCGATAGCTCTGCAGGGGAAACCAGCCACCGACGGAGAATCCGATCAGGGGCCGCTCCAGCGGGGAGCGGGTCCAGAATCGGCGGTAGCGATCCGTTTTTCCCTCCAAGCTCGGCTGGCTGGACATGCTGGCTCTTCCTGGCGGAGGCGGGGCACCTCCCACTTCTCTCGAGGCGCCTACGCGCGCGGGTGGTACTTGTCGTAGAGGGCCTTGAGGTGGGCGCGGCTGACGTGGGTGTAGATCTGGGTCGTGCCGATGTCGGCGTGGCCGAGCATGAGCTGGACCGAGCGGAGGTCGGCCCCCCGTTCCAGGAGATGCGTGGCGAAGGAGTGGCGCAGGGTGTGGGGGGTCACCGGCTTCACGATGCCGGCCGCGCGCGCCGCGCGCTTGATGAGCTGCCAGAACATCTGGCGGGTGAGGCCCCGCCCGTGCCGCCCGAGGAAGAGCGCGTCGGAGGGCTGACCTCGCTGGAGGCGCGGGCGCCCCGCCGCGAGGTAGGCCTTGAGACTCGCCAGGGCGGCCTCGCCCACGGGGACGAGCCGCTCCTTGTCGCCCTTGCCCACCACCCGGACCACGCCCACGCCCTGGTCCACGTCCCCCAGCCGCAGGCCCACCAGCTCCGACACGCGCAGGCCCGAGGCGTACATCAATTCCAGCATGGCGCGATCGCGGAGGCCGTGCGGGGTTGTGGTTTCGCAGGCCGCGAGGAGCCGATCCACCTCCTCGCTGCTGAGCACGCCGGGCAGCCGCCGCCAGGGGCGCGGGGATTCGATGTGAGCGGTGGGATCCTCGGCAGCCCGACCCTGCCGCACCAGGAAGCGGTGGAACTGCCGGATCGCCGACAGGTGGCGGGCGACGGATCGCGGAGCGAGATCCGCCTCGCGGAGTGCCAAGAGATACCGAGGAATCTCGGCGCGGTCCAGGGCCGTGACCTCCTTGCCCCGCGCCTCGAGGTATTCCAGGTAGCGCAGGAGGTCCCGCTGGTAGGCCTCCAGGCTGTTCTGGCGGAGACCCCGCTCGACGACCAGGTGTTCGAGGAAGAGGTCAAGATCCGGGTGGCTCACGTGTGGACCTCCCGCGACCGCCAGGCGCGGGCGGGCAGCGCCCGGCTCCGGCTGGCGACGAGCAGCCCCTGGTACAGCTCGAGCAGACGCGCGGCCGAGACCTCCGGCGTGTAGCGGGCCGCGGTGCGGCGACCCGCCTCCCCCAGGGCGCGGCAGCGGTCCGGCTGCCCCCAGAGTGTTACCACGGTCCGCGCGAACGCCTCCGGATCCTCCGGCGTGAGGAGCCCGCCCGTCCCTTCACCGAGCAGGTCCCCGGCAGCCTTCGAGGCCACGGCCACGACCGGGAGAGCAGCGGCGAGCGCCTCCAGGGCCACCAGCCCCTGCGTTTCGGAGGTCGAGGGGAAGAGGAACAGGTCGGCCGCCAGGTTGTAGTCATGCACCCGTTCTTGCGCCACCCCACCCGCGAAGGAGACGGAGGCTCGAATCCCGAGGTCGGCCGCCTCCCGCTCCAGGCGCGGCCGGTCGTCCCCGTCCCCCACCAGGACCAGGCGCGCCTCCGGCATCTCCGCCAGGATGCGGGCGAACGCGGCGAGGTGGAACCGCAGGTTCTTCTCCGGGGCCAGCAGACCCTCCGACATGCCGAGGGGATTCCCGGGCCCGAGGCCCGGGGCCGGCGGGC
>JBGPQZ010000166.1:0-6868 GCA_041489335.1 Methylomirabilia bacterium | reverse complement strand
TCGAGAAGCCCGAGGACGTGCCCCTCGGGCTCGACGTGGACCCGCTCAAGATCCGGGCCTGCAACAACCAGTGTGCGTTCTGTTTTGCGTATCAGAACGCGCGTGGGATGCGCCGGGCGCTCTACGTCAAGGACGACGACTACCGGTTCTCCTTCCTGAACGGCAACTTCGCCACGCTGACGAACCTCAGCCGGGCGGACATGAAGCGGATCCTCGAGCAGCGTCTGAGCCCGCTCTACATCTCGGTCCACGCCACCGACCGGACGCTTCGCAACGAGCTGCTGGGCAATTCCCAGGCGCCGGACATCCTGGAGCAGATCGCCTTTTTCGCCGCCGGTCGCATCTTCATGCACACCCAGATCGTCCTCTGTCCGGGCAAGAACGACGGGGGGCAATTGGCGCAGACGCTTACGGATCTCCGACGGTTCCACCCCTTCGTCGAGACGGTGGCGCTCGTGCCGGTGGGACTCACGCAGTATCGGGAGAAGCTCCCGGTCCTGCGCTCCCCGGACCCCGAGTATGCGCGCGGCCTGCTCGCGTGGGTCGAGCCCCGGCGCCGGCGTTTCCTCAAGGAACTGGGAACCCGGCTGGCGTTTCCTTCGGATGAGTTCTACCTCGTCGCAGAGCGGCCGTTTCCCTCCGCGAGCGCGTATGAGGGATATGCGCAGCTCGGCAACGGGGTGGGGGGCTGCCGGAAGTTCCTGGAGGAGTTCCGACGGCTGGAGCGGAAGCTGCCCGCCGGGGTTCCGGCGGAGCGGCGGGTGAGCGTGGTGACCGGCAGGCTGGCCGTTCCCGTGCTCGCGCGGGCGATCGAGCGCTTGAACCGGATCGCAGGGCTGTCGGTCAGCCTGACCCCGGTGGTGAACACCTTCTTCGGCGGCTCGGTGACGTGCACCGGCCTCCTCACCGGAGCGGACATCGCGACGACGCTGGAGCAGGAGCGAGACCACCTCGGGGATGCCGTCCTGATCCCATCGGTGACGTTCAAGGACGACGAGGACGTCTTCCTGGACGACGTGAGACTCGACGACCTCTCGGCCCGTCTCGGGCGTCCCGCCCTGAGAGTCGAACCCACCGCCCGCGGCCTGGTGGAGGCGATTCTCGCGCGAGGGCGGGAATGAAGGCGATCCTCCTGACGCGGCACGGCCCCCCGTCGGTGCTGCGCGTGTCCGAGGTCTCGACTCCGAGCCCGCGGGAAGGCGAGGTCCGCGTCCGGCTGCAGAGGATCGGCGTGAACTATGCCGAGGTCCTGTCGCGCAAGGGACTGTACGGCTGGGCGCCGAAAAGACCCTACATCCTCGGCATGGAGGGGTTCGGCGAGGTCGACGCGCTCGGACCCGGCGTCGAAGGGCGACGGATCGGCGAGCAGGTGATCGTCGGCGCGCAGCACGGCTGCTACGCCGAGCAGGTGTGCGTGCCCGCGCATCAGGCCCTCCCCGCCGTCCTGGGGTTCACCGCGGAGGAGAACGCCGCCTTTGCCGTCAACTACGTCACCGCCTGGGTGAGCCTCTTCGAGATGGCCCGCCTGCGGCCCACCGACGTCGTCCTGGTCCAGGCCGCGGCCGGCGGGGTCGGCACGGCCGCGGTGCAGCTCGCCGGGCGGCTGGGCTGCACCGTGTACGGCACGGCGGGCGCCGACGACAAGCTGGAGCTGCTCTTGCGCCTGGGGGCAGACGCCGCGGTCAACTACCGGACGACCGATTTCGAGGCCGAAGTGCGGCGGCTCACGGAGGGACGCGGCGTCGACGTGGTGCTGGAGCTGGTGGGCGGCGAGGTCTACCGCAAGAGCCTGCGGGTGCTGGCTCCCATGGGCCGCCTGGTCGTGGCCGGCTTCGCCAGCCTCGACCTCCGGAGGTGGAGCCCCTTCTCGTGGTGGCGGACATGGCGCGACATCCCGCGGACCGACATTCGCGACATGGCGCCGCGCTCGTATGGCGTGCTCGCCACCCACGTCGGCTACCTGCTGTCCGAGCGAACGCGCATGGCCTCGCTCTGGGCCGACCTTGTCGGCTTCGTGCGGCGGCACGGGATCCGGCCGGTGGTGGGATCCATGTTCGGGTTCGACCAGATGGCCGAGGCCCACGCGCTCCTGGAGTCCCGGCGGAGCCTGGGGAAGATCGTGGTCGAGGTGCCCCCTTTCCCTTGACACATCCCCGGGGTTTCGATAGCCTGCCGTTCCAGTGCGCCTTCAACCTCGGTTTCGACGGAGAACCTTCCATTCCCGAGCGCGTCCGCCATCATCATTCACAGCCATTCCGCGCGACCACGTGTCTGATGTTCATGGGTCCGGAGCGAACTCGACTTCCAGGGGGTGCGTATGCCCAGGCGTGACGACATCCAGAAGATCTTGATCATCGGCTCCGGTCCCATCATCATCGGCCAGGCCTGCGAGTTCGACTACTCCGGCACCCAGGCCTGCAAGGCGTTGAAGAGGCTCGGCTATCAGATCGTCCTCGTCAATTCCAATCCCGCCACCATCATGACCGACCCCGCCATGGCCGACGTCACCTACATCGAGCCGCTGAACGTGGCGTCCCTGACGGAGATCATCGCCAAGGAGCGGCCCGACGCCCTGCTGCCGAACCTGGGCGGACAGACGGGCCTCAACCTGTCTTCGGCTCTAGCACAGGGGGGCGTCCTCGAAGAGTACGGGGTGAAGGTGATCGGCGTCAACCTGGATGCCATCAAGCGGGGCGAGGACCGCCAGGAGTTCAAGACCACCATGACGCGCCTGGGGATCGAGATGCCGCGGAGCGACATCGCGTACAGCCTCGAGGAGGCGCAGGCGGTGGTCCGGCGGATCGGCTTCCCGGTGGTGATCCGGCCCGCCTACACCCTGGGCGGGACGGGCGGGGGGTTTGCCTACAACCTGGAGGAGTTCGAGACCATCGTCAGCCGCGGCCTCTCGATGAGCCTGGTCGGCCAGGTCCTGGTGGAGGAATCGGTGCTCGGCTGGGAGGAGCTGGAGCTGGAGGTGGTGCGCGACGCCAAGGGGCAGAAGATCACGGTCTGCTTCATCGAGAACGTGGACGCCATGGGGATCCACACCGGCGATTCCTTCTGCACGGCGCCGATGCTGACCATCGCGCCGGCGCTGCAGGCGCGCCTCCAGCAGTACTCCTACGACATCGTGGACGCCATCGAGGTGATCGGCGGAACCAACATCCAGTTCGCGCACGACCCGAAGACCGGGCGCGTGGTGGTCATCGAGATCAACCCTCGCACCTCACGCTCGTCGGCGCTGGCCTCCAAGGCGACCGGGTTTCCCATCGCGTTCGTGTCGTCGCTCCTGGCCTGCGGGCTCACGCTGGACGAGATCCCCTACTGGCGCGACGGGACGCTGGAGAAGTACACCCCATCCGGGGACTACGTGGTGGTGAAGTTCGCGCGCTGGGCCTTCGAGAAGTTCAAGGGGGTGCAGGATCGGCTGGGCACCCAGATGCGGGCCGTCGGCGAGGTCATGAGCATCGGGAAGACCTACAAGGAGGCGCTGCAGAAGTCCATCCGCTCGCTGGAGATCGGCCGATACGGATTCGGGTTCGCCAAGGACTTCCACCGGAAGTCGCTGGCGGAGCTCACGGATCTCCTGAAGGAGCCCTCCAGCGAGCGCCAGTTCATCATGTACGAGGCCCTGCGCAAGGGGGCGACGGTCGAGGATCTCTATCGCCGCACCCACATCAAGCCGTACTTCATCGAGCAGATGCGCGAGTTGGTGGAGCTGGAGGAGCGGCTCCTCCGCTGCAAGGGGCAGCTTCCCCCCGACGAACTCTTGGTGCAGGCCAAGCGGGACGGTTTCGCGGACAAGTACCTGTCGCAGCTCCTGAGCGTCCCCGAGACCGCGATCCGGACGCGGCGCACGGAGCTGGGTGTAGTGGAGGGATGGGATGCCGTGCCGGTGAGCGGCGTGGAGAACGCCGCCTACTACTACTCGACCTACAACGCGCCGGACCGGGTCGCCGCCAGCTCCCGGCGCAAGATCCTCGTGCTGGGGGGCGGCCCCAACCGGATCGGGCAGGGCATCGAGTTCGACTATTGCTGCGTGCACGCCGCCTTTGCGCTGCGCGAGGCGGGATACGAATCGATCATGATCAACTGCAACCCGGAGACGGTGTCCACCGACTATGACACCTCCGACAAGCTGTACTTCGAGCCGCTCACGGTCGAGGACGTCCTGGCCATTTACGAGAAGGAGCGGCCGGAAGGGGTGATCGTCCAGTTCGGGGGGCAGACCCCGCTCAACATCGCCGCGGAGCTGGAGGCGGCGGGGGTCAGGATCATCGGCACGCCCCCGGCGGTGATCGATCTGGCCGAGGATCGGGACCGATTCCGCAAGGTGATCGCCAACCTCCGCATCCCTCAGGCGGAGTCGGGGATGGCGAGCACGCTGGAGGAGGCGATCCAGATCGCCGCCCGGATCGGCTATCCCTTGATGGTGCGCCCGTCCTACGTGCTGGGCGGCCGCGCCATGGAGAAGGTGCACGACGAGGAGATGCTCCGGGAGTACGTGGCCAAGGCGGTGGAGATCTCCCCCGAGCGCCCCATCCTGATCGACCGGTTCCTGGAGGACGCGATCGAGACCGAGGCGGACGCCATTTCCGACGGGACCGACGCCTTCGTGCCCGCCGTGATGGAGCACATCGAGCTGGCGGGCGTCCACTCGGGTGACTCGGCCTGCGTGATCCCGCCGGTCAGCATCCCGCACAAGCACATCGACACCATCGAGGAGTACACGCGGAAGATCGCCGTGGAGTTCGGCGTGGTGGGGCTGATGAACATCCAGTACGCCATCGCCAACGACACCGTCTACATCCTGGAGGCGAACCCCCGCGCCAGTCGGACGGTGCCGCTGGTCAGTAAGGTCTGCAACATCCCGATGGCGCGCCTGGCCACGCAGGTGATGCTGGGCAAGAAGCTGGCCGACCTCGGCCTCCGGCGCCGGCCGATCCCCCATTTCGGGGTCAAGGAGGCGGTGTTCCCGTTCAACATGTTCCCCGAGGTGGACCCCGTGCTCGGGCCGGAGATGCGCTCCACGGGCGAGGTGCTGGGCATGGCGGAGAACTACGGGGAGGCCTTCTTCAAGGCGGAGGAGGCGGCGGGGCAACTCCTGCCGCTTCAGGGGACGGTCCTCATCACGGTGGCGGAGCACGACCGCTCCGGCGCCCTGGAGGCCGCCCGGCGCTTCCTGGAGCTGGGCTTCAGCATCCTCGCCACCAGCGGGACCGGAGCGTATCTCCGGGAGAACGGCATCGCCGCGCGGCCGATCCGGAAGCTCCACGAGGGCCGTCCCCATATCGCGGACGCCATCAAGAACCGGGAAATCCACCTGGTGGTCAACACCCCGGCCGGCAAGCTGAGCGCCTACGACGACTCCTACATCCGCAAGGCAGCCATCAAGCACAAGGTCCCCTACATCACCACGACCGCCGCGGCCATCGCAACCGCCAAGGGCATCGCGGCCATCCGCCGCGGCCGCGGCCCCGTGAAAAGCCTGCAGCAGTACCACGCGGCCATCGCCGGCTGAGCGGCGAGGCGGGAATCGCGTTGGTGAGTCCGTCGTAGCGAAAGGTACATGATTGCCAGACATCTTCGTTGATGCCGACGGCTGCCCGGTGAAGCAGGAGATCTACCGGGTGGCGACGCGCTACGGGCTCAAGGTCACCCTGGTGTCGAACGCCCGGATGCGGACGCCGCAGGAGGACTGGCTCAAGCTCGTGGTGGTGGATGGGCAATTCGATGCGGCGGATGACTGGATTGTCGAGCACGTCCGCCCGCAGGGTATCGTGATTTCCGGGGATATTCCCCTGGCCTCGCGCTGCCTGGAGAAGGGCGCCCTGGTCCTCGGCCCGACGGGTCGCGTTTTCACCGAGGAGAACATTGGTGATGCCCTCGCGAGCCGGGAGCTCCTGTCCCGTCTCCGTGAGCTCGGGACCATGACGGGCGGCCCAGCTTCCTTCGAGAAACGCGATCGCTCCCGCTTTCTCCAGCGTCTCGACGAGATGGTCCGGGCCGCCCTCAGGAAAGAGTAGTGCGCTGGGGTCCAGCACACGCCCATGGCGAGATCGGGGAAAGCTCTCCCTGCTTCGCGAGTGGTGGTGACGAGAGACGATTGGAGGACCCAGGCATGGCGGGAGAATCGCGGGAGACTCAGGGGCTATTCGATCTGTCCGGGCGAATTGCGATCATCACCGGCGGGGCCGGCGGCTTGGGGCGGGCCGTCGCCAAGGGGTTGGCGGCTGCGGGCGCGGTGGCCGTGGTGGCCGACCTCGATCTGTCCGGTGCGGAGGATGCTGCCGCCGAGATCAGTCGTGGGGGCCGGGCGGCCATTCCGGTGCATCTCGACGTCACCGACCCGAACTCCGTCCAGGCGGTGGTGGACCAGACCCTGGGGAAGTTCGGCCGGATTGACACCCTCGTCAACAGCCACGGCATAACCAAGCGGATGCCCGCCGCCGACTTCCCCGAAGCCGAGTGGGACCGAATCCTCTCCGTCAACCTCACGGGCGTCTTTCTCTGCTGCCAGGCCGTGGGTCGGGCCATGCTCCGGCAGAAGCGGGGCTCCATCATCAACATGGCGTCCATCGGGGGGCTGGTCGCACTGCCCATGAGCGTTGCCTACTGCGCCAGCAAGGGGGGCGTCGTACAACTCACCCGAACGCTGGGCGTCGAGTGGGCGCCCCTGGGCGTGCGGGTCAACGCGGTTGCGCCGTGCTCGGTGGATACCCCGCTGGTTCAGCGCGTGCTGGACGCGGAGCCGGAGTACCGCCCGCGCGTTATCGAGAAGATCCCGCTCGGCCGGATCGCGCACGCCGAGGACATGGTCGGCGCGGTGCTCTTCCTGGCTTCCGATGCGTCGGCGATGGTGACCGGC
>JBGPQZ010000165.1:0-6878 GCA_041489335.1 Methylomirabilia bacterium | reverse complement strand
GTCGATCGCGCCCTCGGCGCAGAGCACGGGGATGTCCTCCCGCCTCTCACGCAGCGGCGGAATTGCGATGGGTACCACCGCCAGCCGGTAGTAGAGGTCTTCGCGAAAGAGCCCTTATCGGATGCGGGCGGGTAGATCCTTGTTGGTGGCCGCCACCAGGCGGATGTCTACGGGAATCGCTTCATCCTTGCCCACCGGCCGCACCGACCGGTCCTCGATCACCCGCAAGAGCTTGGCCTGCAGTTCCGGCGCCATGTCCCCGATCTCGTCCAGGAAGAGCGTGCCGCCGTGCGCCTCCCGGAAGAGGCCGCGTCGGCTCCCGACGGCGCCGGTGAACGCCCCCTTGACGTGACCGAACAGCTCGCTCTCCAGGAGCCCGGCGGGCACGGCCGCGCAGTTGACGGGAACGAACGGCCGGCCGGCGCGCGCACTGTTCCAGTGGAGGGCCTTGGCGACCAACTCCTTGCCCGTGCCGCTCTCGCCGGTGATGAGGACGTTGGCGTCGCTCGGCGCGGCCTGGCGCACCAAGACGAAGACCGATTGCATGGCCGGGCTTGGTCCCAGGAGGTTGTGGAAGCGGTAGCGGTCGGCCACCGCTTCCCGCAAATGTCGGACTTCCTCCCGGAGGTCGCGGGCCTCCAGCGCCTTGGCAAGAAGAAGGCTGATCTCCTCCAGGGCGAAGGGCTTGGTGACGTAATCGTAGGCGCCCTGGCGGATGGCCTCGATGGCGGTCTGGATCGACCCGAAGGCGGTGATGAGGATGACGGGGCTCTCTCCCTGCGTCTCCCGCGCGATGCGGAGGACCTCCATGCCGTCGGTATCCGGCAGGCGAAGATCCGTCAGGATGGCGTCGAAGGCCTCCTGCCGTAGCCGGGCAATCGCCTCGGAGCCTCGACCGAGGCCCCGCACCGCATAGCCTTCCCCTTCGAGGTGCTCCCGGACGAGATCCAGCATCTCGGAATCGTCTTCGACCACGAGGACTCTGGCGGCATTTTTAGGCATGGGTCCCTCTGGCATCTGTGGCAGCGATGGGTGCGTGGCGGGTGTCGTTGGGGGTGACACCCTCGGCAATTCCGCCCGGTTCCCCCGGCTCCCGGGCTGCGGGCCAGTAGAGCAGGACCGAGGTCCCACGACCCTCGGCACTGGCGATTTCGATGGCGCCACGGTGGGCGCGGACGATGTCTTCGACGATGGCGAGACCGAGGCCGGTCCCGCGGCCCGTCTCTTTCGTGGAGAAGAACGGCTCGAAGATCTTCTCGAGGCGCTGGGCGGGGATCCCCCCGCCCGTGTCCGCCACGACGATAGTCACGCAGGGTTCAGGGATCGCCCCACGCCGAATCCGTGGCCTGACGTCGGGTGCGTCGGCACTCGGTCCGGGAGGCCCATCGGCCGCACTAAGATGGATCTGGCCGCCGGGCGGCGTGGCGTCCAGGGCGTTGGTCACGAGATTCAGAAGCACGTGCTGGCACAGATCCGGATCCGCCAAAACGGATGGGAGGTCTGCGGCCGCCTGTGCGGTCAGCGCAACCTCGCGGCGCTGCGCCAACGGCTCCAGGAGTTCGACCAGGCGGGTGAGCGCTGGACCGACGGGCAGGGGGCGAGCCGCCGGCCGCCGGGGTCGGGTGTAGTCCAGGAGCTGGCGGAGGATCCCGGTGATCCGCTCGGCCTGCCGAAGGACCGTGGCAACGTGTCGCTCCAGCGGGTGATCGGGTGGGAGGGCTTTTCGAATCGTCTCCGCCCGTCCCGAGATGATGTTGAGCGGCGTCCCGACCTCGTGGGCAACCTCGCTGGCCAGCCGACCGACCGCCGCCAGCTTCTGTCCCTGCTGGAGCTGTCGCTCGAGCTCCAGCCGGGACTGTCCGTGGGCGATGAGTTCTGCCTGGGCCTTCTGCAACTCCTCGGCCATGCGATTGAAGGCCGTCGCCAGCTGGCCGATCTCGTCGCGTCGCCGGAGCTCGATCCGGCGGCTCAGATCGCCCTGGCCGAACGCGAGCACGGTCCGCACGAGCCGTCCGATGGGGCGCCGGATGCTGACCCGCACGGTGAGCCAGATGACGACGGCGATGGTGACGCTGAGCAGGCTGAGTCCGAGCGCCTGGTCCTGGATGGCCTGTTGGATCTGCCGCTCCACCCGGGCGGCCACGTGGGTGACCTCCAGGACGCCGCTGATGCCTCCGCGGCGATCCTTGAGGGGCAGGACGGCGTAAATCACCGGGCGCCCGGAGGTTTCGACGAACCGGATGCGAGTCTCCCCGGTCCGTGCCGCCTGCGTCAGTTCCGCCTGGGGGATCTCGATGCGGGCCGTCAGCGCATTGCTGGCGCTGGCGATCTCCTGGAGGCGCCGGTCGAAGATCCGGATGCGATCGACGGGATTGGGATCACGCACGATCTCCGCGAGCAAGTCCTGGACGTCTTGCGGCTGCCGGCTGCGCAGGGCGTGCTCGATGGCCAGCTTGATGGAGTTGCCCAGCACCCCGACCTCCTGCTCGAGTTCCGCGATCAGGCGCTGCCGTTCCTGCTGGGCCCGAATGTACCCAAAGCCGGCCAGGACCATGGCCACGGCGAGGAGCAAGAGGAGGGTCAAGCGAGTGGCAATGCGCATGCAAATGCCTCGGACCAGGGTGTGCAATTGCCGTGGTGTCGGTCACCACGCACGGCAGGGGTACGCTAACACAGGCCCGACGCCGGGGCAAGCGCGAGGCGCGGCCGGCTGCACCCGCCCACGGTGTGACCATCGGTTTCTCATTGACAGCGGCGCCAGCCTTCATTAGCCTGCGAAAGCGCGATGCCTTAGAGGATGTCTTGAGGCCAATCCCTTGCAGAGGTGGAGCACAGATGAGTCGGAGCGCTCGTGTCCTGAGTTCGGTCATCGAGGCGATCGGGGAAACGCCGCTGGTGTCGCTCGACCGGCTGACGCGCGGCGTCGCCGGAACGATCCTGGCAAAGCTGGAGCACCTTAATCCCGGCTTCTCCAAGAAGGACCGGATCGCCAGGCAGATCATCGAGGACGCCGAGGCGGATGGGCGGCTTGCGGCCGGGCAGACGGTGGTGGAACTGACGTCCGGCAACACCGGCACCGGCCTCGCCATCGTCTGCGGAGTCAAGGGCTACCCGTTCGTGGCCGTCATGTCGAAGGGGAATTCGATGGAGCGGGCCCGGATGATGCGGGCCCTGGGGGCCGAGGTCGTCCTGGTGGAGCAGGCGCCGGGTTCGGTTCCCGGCCAGGTGTCGGGGGAGGACCTGGCGCGGGTCGAGGCCGAGACCCGGCGGATCGTGGAGCAGCGCCGGGCGTTCCGGGCCGACCAGTTCCGGCTCGCCGGGAATGCGCGGGCACACCTCCTCCACACCGGGCCCGAGATCCTCCGGCAGACGGGCGGGCGGTTCCACGCCTTCTGCTACTTCGTGGGGACGGCGGGGAGCTTCGCCGGCTGCGCGGCGGCCTTCAAGGCGCACGCCCCCTCGATCCGATGCTTCGTGGTGGAGCCCGCGGGGGCCGCGGCGCTGGCGGGCGAGCCCGTGACCAATCCCGGCCACCGGATCCAGGGGGGCGGCTACACGATGGCTCCCCTTCCGCTCATCGATCCCGCCCACGTGGACGGGTACCTCACCGTGTCGGACGAGGAGGCCATCCGTTGGGCGCGGCGGCTGGCCAAGGAAGAGGGGATCTTCGCCGGGTTCTCCTCCGGCGCGAACGTGGCCGCCGCCATGCAGCTGCTCCGGGGAGATTTCACGGGACAGACCGTGGTGGTTCTCATCTGCGATTCCGGCCTCAAGTACCTGAGCACCGATCTCTGGGCCTGAGACGGATGGGCGTCAGCGCCGCCCCGAGCGGTTCGGTTCTGGCTTCACTTCCTGCGGGGGCAGGTCCCCGAAGGGGCCGAGGATGGATTCGGGAATCTCCAGGAGACGGCGGAAGATGCCGAAGAGATTCCGCCCCAGGTTCTGGAGCGGCTGCGGCGCGATCTCGGGGTCGCCGAGCGGCCCAGTGACCTTGTAGTAGGCCACCAGCAGGCTCTGCTGCTTCCCGCCCAAGAGCCACCCCGCGATCGGGATCTTGGCGACAAGGGTGTCCAGCGTCTGGAGGGGTTTCACGGCCACGTCCAGGTCCACCGTCTCGTCCACGAGGTTCACCTGCCCGTGGGCCGTCACCTTCATGGCCCGGCTCTCGAGGAGCAGATTCTCGGTCTTGGCGACGCCCGCCTGGATCTTGATGTCGGCCCTGAGCCGCTGATAGGGCATGCCGCCGCCGGTCAGATCCAGACTCTTCGAATCCAGGAGCTGGAAGATGTTCGTCAAGGCCAGGATCCTGGCTGCGATCGTGTTCCGGCCGATGCGGCCGTCCCGCATGTCCAGTTTGAGGTCGCCCTCCAGGTTCTGCCAGAAGCCCTCGTCGGCTCGCCCGCGGCTTGCCAGGTAGCCCCCAAGCCACAGGCCGCCCGTCATGTCGCCCTTGCCCTGGAGCAGACCAGCCAGGATCTGCTCGATCCGCCCCTCGTCTTCCTGGAAGCTTACCCGCAGGCTCCAGTCCTCGCCCTGGCGACCGATCTCGGCGGCTCCGCGGACATTGCCGTCGGCGAGCCGCCCGCGCAGGTCGGAGAGACGAATCTGGTTCCCCCGGATCTCGGCGGTCCCCTGCACCTCGCGGAAGGGAGTGCCGATCCTCCCCAGCGTGAATTGTCCCCCCATGGCCTCCAGCCGACCTTCCAGGTCCGGCGCCTTCAGGGGGCCGCGGAGACGCGCATCCACCGTTGCCAGGCCGTCCGTGAGCCGGACGGCCGTAGGGATGCCGGGGAGGGCGGCCAGGGGGACTTGCCCTTTCACGGAGAAGTCGGCCTTGGCTCCTTCCGAAAGCGTCCCCTGGATGTCGAGCAGGCGCCCACCGGACTCCAGGCGCAGGCGATGCAGCGTGGTCGTCGGGCCGCGCCAGGCGATCTCCAGCGGGCCGCGATTGCGCCAGGTCTCGCCCGCCGCCGTGAGCGTGAGGGCGCTGAGACTGGCCTCGCCCGTGGCCGCCATGAGGTCCCGCGCCGGGCCGCGGAGGAGGATGCGGCCGCTCGCGCGGGGCTGCCAGGGCCGAATGGCCTCGATCTCCGCCAGGCGAAGGAGGGGATCGAGGTCGGCGTCCTCTAGGGTCAGCGTGAGCTCCAGCGGCCGGTCCGGCGGCGGCCCGAGCGTGAGGAGCAGGCGACCAGTCCCCTCCCACAGTCGCAGGTCGAGCTGGACCCTCTTCTCCTCCACCCGGAAGCCGGCGGCGGCCGGCCCCAGGGGAACGCCGCGGAAGCTCACACTCTCGGCCGTCGCCTGGCCGAGCGTGCGGGCCTCGCGGAGCGTGCCGGTGAGCTCCAGCTGGAATCGGGCGCGGCCCGCCACGGCGCTCCCGGCCAGCCAGCCGAGCCTCGACAGGTCCAGCGTGGTGCTCTGGAGTCGCCCCTGCAGGGCGCCGTCCTTCCCGATGCGGATCTCGCCCGTGAGCGCCTCCGGGCCGCGGTGCAGCGCGAGCGACCGCACCTCCAGGATGCCGGGCGAGAAGTGGAGCGCCGCCTCGCCGCGCTGCCACGGCTCCTCCCACGTCGTGAGGTTCGTGCCGGCGACCTCCACCTGGCCCGTGAGGGCCTGGAGCGTGCCCTGGAGCTTGCCGCTGGCCCGGAAGGCCCCGTGAACCTCCAGGCCCCTGGGGAGGAAGGGGGCCAGATCCGCGGTGCGGCCCGGGTTCACCTGGCCCTGCAGATCCAGGACGAGGTCGCGCATGGGATCCAACGCCCCGAGCGGGGCGGTTCCCTGGGCCAGCGCCGTGCCGCGCAGGGTGATCGTCGTCTGGTTGGCCCGCAGGACGAGGTGCTTTGTCCGGAGGGTCCGATGCCCCAACTCGATCTCCCCCTCGATGCGGTCGAGCGCGACCGTGGCGATGCGGGGATCGCGCCACAAGAGCTGCCCCTGGAATCGCGGGGCCTCGCGCGTTCCCGTGAGCCGGCCGCGCAGCGCGACCGGCCCGTCGAGCCAGGGAAAACCGAAGGCCCGGCCGAGCCCGCCGACGCTTCCCGCCTCTACCCGCACGGGCCGATCGATCTGCCCTGTCTGAAAGCGCAGGCTCCCCCGGCCGGTGACGTCGGCGCCCGCCACCCGGAGGGTGAACGTCTCCAGCGCGAGCGCTGCGGTCGTGGCCACGATCCGGGCCTCCAGGCGTCCCCGCGGGATGCCCTCGCCCACCCCCAGCCCCTCCACCAGGAGGCCGCCGCGTCCCCGCAGCGTGGTGAGATCCGTGCCGCGTCCCACAAGATCGAGGTCCGCCGTGAGATGCCCCCGGAGATCGGAGGGGGCGTGGATACCCGTCAGATCGGCCAGGAGCGCCGGCAAACCGGTCAACCGCGCCAGGTCCACGTCCAGCGCCTTCAGCCGCGCGTGATAGCCCCCGGTCTGCTGGTCGAGCGAGAGGTGCGTCCAGAACGACGCCGTCTGCTCCGGCTCCGCCGTCTCGATCTCGAGCCGGCCCTCGGCCCACTGGAGGACGAACCGAACGGCGTGGTCCCCCGGGGAGGGCGCGCCGAGCGTGGCCTGGCCGTTTCCCTGGAAGACGAGGCCGGTCCAGGGTCCGCGCAAGCGTCCGTCCAGCCGGAGGCTGCCCTCGAGCGTGCGGGGGATCTCCAGCGAGCGGAGCAGGGCGGGAAGAGGCGCGGCGACGCCGAGCCGGAGGTCAAGATGGGGGGTGTCTCCCTGCGTGAAGAGGCGCCCCACGGCGGTGAGATGGGCCCCCGCGGCCTCGGCCTCCGCGGCCGTAACGGCGAGACCTGCCGCGGTCCCCTGGAACTCTAGGCGGGCCTGCTCGATCGTGCGGATGGTACCGCCGAGCATCGTGGTCAGCCGGGTTACGCGTCCGCTGC
>JBGPQZ010000164.1:0-6945 GCA_041489335.1 Methylomirabilia bacterium | reverse complement strand
GCTTTTCCTAGTTGCCCGATCGCCCAATTGCCGGATTGCCTTGCTCTACTTCCCCAACAGCTTCGTGGCCTGCGCCGCCACATGCTCGGCGGTGAACCCGAACTTCTCGAAGAGGACCTTGCCGGGCGCCGAGGCGCCGAAGCGGCTCATCCCCACCACGCCGCCCGCCGCCCCGACGTACCTGTGCCAGCCGAGCGGGACACCCGCCTCTACCGCCAGGCGCACCGTCACGGCCGGCGGCAGGACCGCCTCGCGGTAGTCCTGCGGCTGCGACTCGAACAGCTCCCACGACGGCAGGCTCACCACGCGCGCCGCGACCCCCTTCCCCTGCAACAGCTTCTGCGCGTCGAGGGCCACGGAGACCTCCGATCCCGTGGCGATGAGGATGACCCGGGGTGCGCCGCCGGGCGCCTCCGCCAGGACGTACCCGCCGCGCAGGGCGCCGTCGCCCGTTCGCACCCCCGAGCGGTCCAGGACGGGAACGTTCTGCCGGGTCAGGATCAGGCAGGTCGGCCCGCGGTGGAGCAGGGCTGCGCGCCAGGCCTCGACGGTCTCGTTTCCGTCGGCCGGCCGGATCACCCGGAGACCGGGGATCGTCCGCAGGGCCGCGACGTGCTCCACGGGTTGATGGGTCGGCCCGTCCTCACCCAGGCCGATGCTGTCGTGCGTGAAGATGAAGACTACCGGGAGGTTCATCAGGGCCGCCAGACGCACTGCCGGCCGCATGTAGTCGGAGAAGACCAGGAAGGTCGCCACATAGGGTCGGAGGCCGCCGTGCAGCGCCAAGCCGTTGGCGACGGCCCCCATGGCGTGCTCCCGCACACCGAAGCGGAAGTTGCGCCCGCCGTACGATCCGGCCTGGAACTCCCCGCCCTCGGCCACATAGGTGTTGTTGGACGGAGCCAGGTCGGCCGAGCCGCCCACCAGGTTCGAGACGGTGGCGTAGATCGCCTGGATGACCTTCCCGGACGCGGCCCGGGTGGCCACGGCCGGATCGCCGGGTGCGTACGTCGGCAGCTTCGCTCCCCACTGGGCCGGAAGCCTGCCGCTCTGGTGCTGCTCCCAGCGCTCGGCCTCGGCGGGGAATGCCGCGGCATAAGCGGCCATCCGTCGCTGCCAGTCCGCCTCCCAGGCCCGGCCGCGGTCCAGGGCCTTCCGGAACTCCTGGCGGACCTCCTCCGGTACCAGGAAGGCCGGGGATTCGGGCCAGCCCAGCTTTTGCTTGGTGAGCGCGACCTCTTCCTCGCCCAGCGGCTCGCCGTGCGCCTTGCTGGAGTCCTGCTTGTTCGGGCTGCCGTACCCGATGTGGGTCCGGCACATGATCAGAGACGGCCGCTCCGTCTCGGCCTGCGCCGTCCGGATGGCCGCCTCGACCGCGCCGAGGTCGTTGCCGTCGGAGACGCGCAGGACGTGCCAGCCGTAGGCCTCGAACCGGCGGCCGACGTCCTCGGTGAAGGCAATGGACGTGTTCCCGTCGATCGAGATGTGGTTGTCGTCGTACAGGCAGATCAATCTCCCCAGCCGCAAGTGGCCGGCCAGCGACGCCGCCTCCGAGGCCACCCCCTCCATCAGGTCCCCGTCTCCCACGATGCCGTAGGTGTGGTGGTCCACGATGGGATGGTCGGGGCGGTTGAACTGCGCCGCCAGATGCCGCTCCGCGATGGCCAGGCCCACGCCGTTGGCGAAGCCCTGACCCAGCGGCCCCGTGGTGGTCTCGACACCGGAGGTGTGGCCGTATTCCGGGTGACCAGGCGTCTTGCTCCCCCACTGGCGGAACTGCTGGAGGTCCTCCAGGTCGAGGTCATACCCGGTCAGGTGGAGTAGGGCGTAGAGCAGCATCGAGCCGTGGCCGGCTGACAGGACGAACCGATCCCGGTCGGGCCACCTGGGGTTCTGCGGATTGTGCTTGAGGAAGCGGGTCCAGAGGGCGTAGACCATGGCGGCCGCCCCCATGGGCATTCCGGGGTGGCCGGACTTGGCCTTCTGGACGGCATCGGCCGCCAGCATCCGGACGGTGTTGATGCAGAGCTGATCCAGTTGCTCCTGTGTCGTCATCGCCACTTTCTCCCGTCGGTTCACAGAGCGCCGCAGGATCGCGCGCACACGAGCGACAATCTACCATAGCACACATGGCCATGGATTGTCAGTCGCACGGCCCGGCCCAAAAAAGAACCGCCAAAACGTCCAGGGCCGCATCCCGGCACCGTGGCGTCTTGGCGGTTCGATGATCTCGCTTCGACTAGCGCCCGACCTGCTGCAGGACGTCGCGCGCGGCGCCGCTGAACACGGCGCAGGCGCTCAGCATGATGACCTGGAATCCCTGCTCGTACAGCGCGCGGCCATTGGCCGCGTCCAAGGCCAGGATCATGGCGGGCTTGCCCGCCGTCTTGGCGGCCGCGAGCACCTGCGCGACGGCGGCCTGGACGCGGGGGTCCTTCCAGCCGCCCGGGATCCCCATGGAGAGCGCCATGTCCCCGGGCCCCGTGAGGACGATATCCACGCCCGGCGTCGCACAAATCGCCGGCAAGTTCTCGAGCGCCGCCTGGTCTTCGACCAGCGGGATGCAGAGGACCTCGTCGTTCATCTTCGTGAAGTACTCGACCTGTGTCTGCGTGATCCCGTAGTTGGCCGCCCGCGACCGGCCGAAGCCGCCTCGCAGGCCGACCGGCGGGTACTTCATGGCCGCCACGGCCGCCTCGGTCTCGGCCCGGTTCATGATGTTGGGCACGATGATGCCGCCCGCCCCGGCATCCAGGTACTCCAGGATGACTGCCGGATCGTTCTTCGGCACTCGGATGATGCTCGTCATGCCGGTGACGTCGGCCGCCCGGATCAGGCCGCGGGCGGTCTCCGGGTTGAGCCCGCAGTGCTGCCCATCCAAAAAGACGAAGTCGTAGCCGAGATGCCCCAGGACCTCGACCAAGTCAGGGCAATTGAACTCGACCAGAACACCGCAGGCCCACTTCCCCGCCGTAAGCTTTCGCTTCAGGCTGTTCGTCCGCACGGTCGGTTCCTCCTCGAATCGGAGCCCCGAACGGTCCAGGGTCTAGACCTGGGCCTCCTTGCTCTCCTCGCGGATGGTGGACGGCAGCGCCTGCCACGCCGAGGTCAGAAAGATGATGGCTGTCACGATCACGAAGAACAAGGAGATCGGTCGAGTCACGAAGGTGCTGTAGTCCCCCCGAGAGAGGGACAGGGATTCGCGCAGGCTCCGTTCCATTAAGGGTCCGAGGATCAGCGTCAGGATGGCCGGTGCCAGTGGGAAGTCCAGCTTCTTGAAGATGTATCCCAGCATCCCGCAGAACATCATCACGCCGATGTCGAAGACACTGTTGTTCAGGCTGTAGGCCCCGATGATGCAGAAGACCAGGATGAAGACCACCAGGATGTTGTACGGGATCTTGAGCAGCTTCGCCCACCAGCCCACCAGCGGCAGGTTCAGGATCAGCAGGATCACGTTGCCGATGTAGAGCGAGGCGATGACCGCCCAGACGAAGGTGGCGTGCTGCTGGAAGAGGAGCGGCCCCGGGATCAGGCCGTTCATGATCAGGGCACCCATCAGGATGGCGATCGTGGGCGAGCCGGGCAGCCCCAGGGTGAAGAGCGGAATCAGGGCCGCGTTGGCGTACGCGTTGTTGGCCGTCTCGGGGGCCGCCACGCCCTCGATGACACCGGTCCCGAACTTTTCCGGGTGTTTGGAAACCTTCTTCTCGATGGCGTACGACATGAAGGAGGCGACGGCGGAGTTGGTCCCGGGAATCAAGCCCAGGAAGAAGCCCAGCCAGGTGCCACGGTTGATCGCGCTGGCGCAGATCCGCCACTCGTCTCGCCGAGGAAGGAACGACGACACCTTCCCCTCGCCGGCCACCATGTTTTCCAGGGTCTTCTCGGCATTGAGGAGGATCTCCCCGATGCCGAAGAAGCCCATCACGACGGGGACGAACCGGACGCCGTCCATGAGCGGGGTGATGCCGAACGTGAAGCGCGGGGCCCCCTCCACCGGATCCATGCCGACGAAGGAGAAGATCAGGCCGACGACGCCCATCACCAGCGCCTTGGTGAGCGACTTCCCCGCCAGCGCCATCACCAGGGAGAGGCCGACCAGGAGCAGGGAGAAATATTCCGGCGGGCCGAACTTCAAGGCAAAGCGGGCCAGGGGGAGGGCCATGACCACCAGGCCGAGCGTGGCCACGCTTCCGCCGATGAACGAGCCGATGGCCGCAATCCCCAGGGCCGCTCCGGCTCGGCCCTTCTTGGCCATCTAGTAGCCGTCCAGGCAGGTCACGACGGTCGCGGCCTCGCCGGGGACGTTGACCAGCACCGACGTGATGGTGCCCCCGTACATGGCCCCGTAGTAGATCGCCGCCAGCATGATGATGGCCGGGGTCGGCTCCAGCCTGAAGGTGATCGGGATGAGCAGCGCCGTCCCGGCCGCCGGGCCCAGCCCCGGCAGGACGCCGATCAGCGTCCCGAGCACACAGCCGATGGTGGCGAAGAGCAGGTTCAGGGGCGAGAGCGCCACGGCGAACCCGCTCATGAGGTGTTGAAACGTTTCCAAGTGCCCCTCTCCAGTCCGGATAATTCATGAAGCGATTCGTGAACCATGCGGATCGAATGACCAAAGACACAATGACCAATCACCAACAAAACGACCACGGCATGGGTCATTGGAAATTGGTCATTACCCCGATTCTTCGGGAAGAATCGGGGCTAGATGCCCAGGATTCCGCCCGGCAGTATCACCTGTAATCGTCGGAAGATGTAGGCGGTCCCGAAACTCCCGAGGACGGTCAGGACCAGCGTCAGCCACCAGGGCTGCCGCCCCAGCACCCTCAGGAGGAACCCGCAGAACAGGAACATGGTCAGGCTGTAGCCCAGGCGCTCCAGCAAGAGCACCGACGCGACCAGCGCCCCGAGCAGGTAGCCGATCCGGACCAGCCCTGCCCGGTCCGGGAAGAAGCCCGCGGGCAGCGACTCGCACGTGCGAAAGCTCCGACCGATCTCGAGCACCGACAGGCCGA
Organism: Methylomirabilia bacterium; assembly: GCA_041489335.1. GTDB lineage: Bacteria > Methylomirabilota > Methylomirabilia > Methylomirabilales > 2-02-FULL-66-22 > 2-02-FULL-66-22. The sequence continues at coordinate 1,924 of JBGPQZ010000164.1, read as the reverse complement.
TGACCAGAACGCCCAGCCAGAACGAGAAGAAGCCGGGGCCGGGGCCGAAGTCGCTCCCGTAGTAGTTGATCTGGACCGACTCATAGATGACGAACACACCGAACAGGAGCAGCGCGCCCCACGCAATACGATTGACGGTACTCATGCGCAATCCGGGGAGATCACTGGCCTCGCCCTCCCTCCAGGCTCAGTCAAAAAGGAAACCCGGCACCGGCCGGCGACCGGTGCCGGGAAAGGAATTTTCCGGCCCGACTACTTGCGGTAGAGGGCGATCAGCTCCTTGGCCCGTTCGTTCTGGGTCTCCATGAACTTCGCGTATTCCTCGACGCCCATGAACTTGAGGGTGAGCCCCGCGTCCTTCATCCGCTTGACATGGTCGGGGTCGTCCATGGCCTTCTGGATGGATTCCTCCATGTACCGCACGATGGGCATGGGCGTTCCCGCCGGGAACACGTAGCCGCGGGTCGAGGAGGAGATGAGGTTGATCCCCTTCTCGCGCAGGGTCGGCACGTCCGGCGCGTCGGGGAACCGCTTGTCGTCGAAGACCGCCAGCATCCGCCCCTGACCCGACTTCACCGTGGGGAGGAAGCCGCCGACGTTGTCGAAGTCCGCATCGGTGTGCCCGCCCAGCACATTCTTGATTGCGGTCGGCGTGTCCAGCAGGTGCACGATGTTGAAGCGGACATTGGCCTGGCGCTGCGTGTCCAGCACCGCCAGGTGGTCGTCGCTCCCGATCCCCGTAGTGGAGGCCTTCACCTGGCCGGGCTTCGCCTTGGCATCGTTCAGCAGATCTTCCAGGGTCTTGTAGGGACTCTCCGCCCGGACCAGGATGGCCCCGGGATCCTGGACGTGATTGGCCACCATCTGGAAGTCCTTCATGGCGAAGGCGGGCTTCCGGGCGGGATCGAACACCGTGGTCTGAAGCTGCGGCACGTTGACCAGGGCCAGCGTGTACCCGTCCGGTTTGGCGTTGTTCTTGAAGTCGGTCCACATGATCTGGCCACCGGCTCCGGGCTTGTTCTCCGTCAGAATCGGCTGGCCGATGATCTTCTTCAGCGCCTCCGCCAGGATGCGAACCCCCACATCGCTCGACCCGCCGGCGCCGAACCCCACCATGATGGTGACGGGCCGCGTCGGATAGTCCTTCGGCTTCTCGGCGGCACCAACCGGTCCGGCGGTCAACGCCACCGCCAGCATGAGACAGAGCATGAAAACGGCGAAACGCTTGCCCCTCATGATCCACTCCTTGTGAAAAGGGTTACAGGCCCGAGCCGGACTGCCCGGTCGGTTGCCCGTGGTTATACTATCGCCGCGGTGGGTGCGCAACCAGCTTTTTGCCGAGGAGTCGCAATCGTTCCACCCCGGGACACGTTCGGCCCCTTCCTGGCGGGGACCCTGCCCCGATCATCCGTCTCGGGAATGATCGCGGATCCGGATGAGTGCCGCCAGACAGAGCACGTATACGGCGGTGGACAGGAAGCTGTTCGCAAAATAGCCCGCTCCCTTGCCAAGCGTGTGGGCGGGAAAGCCGATCACCACGAGAGCCGCGGCGATGGGAAACAGGTTGAAAACGACGAGCCACGGCACCCGCATGGGGATCTCCGCCGCCAGGTACGGGCGACCGATCGCGGCCAGGAGGACGAAGGCGAGCACCGCACCCAGCACGAAGAGGAGCACCTCCACCTCGGATGGAGCCCCAGGCGGGTTGCCGACAGCAGCGCCGCCGAGGACAGGGTCACCGTGTAGCCGTACGGGATCGCCAGATTGCTGGTGACGCGGCCGATGCCGGCCGCCAGCGTGACTCGTGACGCCGCCTGTGCTTCTGCCTCATCCCGAAATCCCATCTTGTCCCCTTTCGCCGCCACTCCTGCCGACCCGTGATCCCTTCAACCCGCCGATGGTGAGCCCCCGGATGAACTGGCGC
>JBGPQZ010000163.1:0-7001 GCA_041489335.1 Methylomirabilia bacterium | reverse complement strand
TCCGGCGGACCACTGGGGCATGCTGTTGAGCTCGACCGTGTGCGGCGCCACCATTCTGCGGATCGCCTGCTCGGTCCGACCCGCGCCCGTCACGTCCATGGCGAGGCCACCCGGTATTACCGCGGTCTTCACCTCGGATCGCAACGTCACGTCGTTCATGTCAATGAGGTGCTGGCGGAGCCGCTCCAGGTTCACCTTGCTCCAATCCGTGGTCGGGTCCGCCTCCAGGATCCGCACGATCTCCTGGATGGCCCCGAAGGCATCCTGGCCGGGCAGAGTGGGGATACGCTGCCCCGGAGGCTGCCCCATCATCTGCTCGTGCTGCATCTGCACGCCCGCCATCGGCACCTGCTGCGCCTGGCTCCAGGTCGTCCCGAGCAAGACACCGACAATCGCAGCACTGATACCGACTACAGCTGACTTGAACATTGCGCCCTCCCCCACGCCTCCCATTTCTGCCATCGGTGTGGTTCTCTCGCCTCCGCCATCCCCTCGTTGGATCGGGTGGGAGTCGGAGGCTTCGGCTACCTCCGTTGACCATCTGTCTCGGCGTTGACCTATTCAGTCATCCGTCCCTCCGCTCGCAACTCCTCCAATTCTGCCTGCAAGTGTCGCAGCCGCCGCTCGAGGATCTCGCGCTCCTCGTCCAGCCGCTCGATGTACTCCTCGCGATTCAGAAAGCCATGCCGTCGGCCGTGATGCGGGGAGGCCTCCCGCTCAGAGTGACACCCACACTCATGGCGGCGCTCATGGCAAGCGCAGTGGTGGTGGCTGTGATGATGGCTATGACACGAGCAATGATCGTGATGACCGCAGCAGCAAGACATCTTGCCCTCCTTTCCTTCCTGGCTTCGTTGGCGTTTCCCCCCGAACATCACGTGGGACCGCGGGTCAAGTATCCGGTCCAAGAATATCGCCCGTTTCTGCCGGAACAACACCCCCCAGCTCCCCGTTTGTTCTGAGCCTAGAATGCCGGCGTCGGCACGTTGGCCCAGGCGGTCTGCGGGGGGAGATCCTTCATATTCTGGATGCCCAGGGTGTGAATGTCGAGATCCAGCATAAATTGCGGGGATCGCTCCACCCCGATGCCGAACACGTCGAAGGGCTTCCGGGCGGCCATCCCCGAGATCTTCACGAACAGGAGCCGCCGCTCCATTCCCTGGGCCATGGGATGCGCCGCAGCCCCGGACGCCGAATGCGTCACGTGCCCCTCGGTGAGATGACCGAAGGGATGGAGGATCCAGTCGGTGACCATGGAGATAGTATGATGCTGCTTGTAGAGCCGCCACTCCCCGCCGGTGTCGGCGATCAGGCCCTGCATGATGTAGTTGGGGGGCAGGACATAGACGAGATAACGCTGGCCGTCGCTCATCCGCGCGCGCACATCGGGCAGGCGCAAGACTTCCGGCATCCTATGGTCCACCATCGCGACATCGTCCGGGTTGACTGCGAGGGCCACGACGTTGGCATCCGTCCAGAGGGGGAGATGCTTCACGGTGTAGTCCCGGAGGGCGAAGGCCCCGCCAAGGACTAAGGCGGCGATTAGGAGGAAGACCCCGACCTTTCCCATCGGGCTCGAAGGGAGTACCTGTCGCTCGACACGTCTCGGCAGGAACATCCCGGTCTTCTCCATGTACGCCGCGTAGGCGTCCGGGTACGTCCGCAGCATCCGCCGTTCCTCGTCCGCGGCCAGGAGATAGTAGAGGAGAGTCATCACGAGCCAGAGGACGGCCACGAGGAATCGCGGCCACAGGATGGCCAGGCCAAGGCCAGCCATTCCAAGGCCCAGATACTGTGGATGCCTGAGGACAGAGTAGAGCCCCCGCAATGCCGCGCCCTTTTTCAGCAGCTTGTGCACATACACCTGGAGGGCACAGACGAGAAAGACCGCCATGCCGGCGACGAAGAGGGCCGAGCCTAAAACCCGGATGAATTTCAAGAATCCATCCGGCGGCACGACCATGTGCGGCAGGAAGAAGGCGCTGAGCCACCGCGTGGCCGGGTACTCTCCTGCTGCGATGAGCAGGGGATTGAACACGGAGTAGAAGAACCCGGCAAAGGGACTGATCATGATCAGGAACTCAAGCGCGATGATGAAGTACAGCACGATCGCACTTGAAAAGAGGGCTTTCGATTTCTCCATCTCTTGCCTCCGGGAGAACGACACAGGGAGTGTTTTCCGGTCAGGGCTCTTTACTCTGCCCGCAGTGCCACGATCGGATCCAATCGCGCGGCCCGCCGCGCGGGGTAGGCCCCAAAGAAGATTCCGATGGCTGCCGAGACCCCGAAGGCCATCAGAATCGCCTCCGGGGAGATGGTCGTGGGCCATCCCGTAAGGCGGCCCAGGATCCCCCCTCCAGAGATCCCGACCACGCTCCCGATGAGACCCCCTGCCAGGCTCAAGCTGGTGGCTTCCAGAATGAACTGGAGCAGGATGTCCCGGCGTCGCGCGCCCACCGCGCGGCGCACCCCGATCTCCCGCGTGCGCTCGCGGACCGAGATGACCATCATGGCGAGAATGCCGATCCCCCCGACGAAGAGCGAGATGCCGGCGATGCTCCCGAGGAGGAGGCTGAAGGTCTGGCTGGTCTCCTGGGCCGCCTCCAGGATCTCCGCCTGGGTCTGGAGGGTGAAGTCCTCTGGTTGGCCCGCCTTGATCCGATGCCGTTCGTGGAGGAGTTCCGTTACTTGCTGCGCGGCGGCGCCCATCACCCGCTCGTCTTTCGCCTGGATGTACAGACTGCCCAGGTAGGTGAGGTTGAACAGCCGCCGGAGCGCGGTATTGATCGGGATGAAGATCTGATCGTCCTCGTCGATGCCGGCGTAGTTCACCCCCTTCGGTTCCAGGATCCCGATCACCTCGAAGGGCACATTGTTGATACGGAGCGTCTCACCCACCAGGTTCCGCCCCCCGCCCAGATTTGCGAGGACCGTCTGCCCCGCGACGGCCACCCGCTGCGCGCCCTGCACCTCGTCGGCGTCGAAGAAGCGGCCCGTGATGGTCCGGAACTCCCGGACGGTGGGGAAATCCGCCGAGGTGCCGACGACGCTGGTGTTGGCTGTGCCCGTGCCGTATTTCACGGCGAGCTTCCGGCTCTGGATCGGGGCGACGCGGGCCACGGCTGGACACTCCTCCAGAATCGCCCTGGCGTCCCGGAGATCCAGGGTCGTCACGTTGCCGACCAGCTGCGGCCGTCCGGCCGCATTCGCGAGCCGGCCCGCACTCACGATCAGGATGTTCGTGCCCAGCCCCTGGATCTTCCCCAGGACGTCCTGCTTGGCTCCCTCGCCCACGGCCTGCATGACGATGACGGCGGCCACCCCGACCACGATCCCCAGGATCGCCAGGAGCGCCCGAAGCTTGTGGGCAGTTACCGCCTTGAGGGCAATGCGCGCTCCCTTGATCAGACGCACGGTCGAACCTCAGAAGACCAGCATGGAGATGATCGCCCCGACCCCCACCACGAGGAGCAAGTCCACTTTCCGCCAGAGCGCCAGCCATGCCGCCGCCATCAATCCCCACGTTTTCCAGTCACCCAAGGCTTCGTTAGCGAACCGATAGCCCACCAGGAGCAGCATCCCGAGAAAGGCCGCCAGGATGCCTCGGACCACGACCTGGATGTGTCGGGACCGCTTGATGCGGTCGTAGTACGGGACGAGGGTGGTCAGAATCACGAAGGAGGGAAAGAACACCGCGATCGTCCCGAGGAGTGCGCCGAGCGGGCCGCCCGCCTTGTACCCGACGAAGGTCGCTGTGATCACGATGGGTCCCGGCGTCACCTGCCCGAGAGCGATGCCGTCAATGAACTCCCGGGTGGTCACCCATCCGAAGCGATCCACGACTTCTCGCTGAATAAGCGGAATCGTCGTGAAGCCGCCCCCGAACGCCATGAGATCCACCTTCATGAAGATCAGGTTCAATTGCGCCAGGACGGGAGCAAACGCCAATGGGACGAGCAAAACACACACAGCCACGCCGGCCGCGACCAGCCATCCGCGGGGCGTCATCGGCCGGCTCCTTTGCCTGCGGGCGCGGGTGCCGGTTCTCCCCGGAAGAGAACCAAGGCCAAGAGGGCGGCCCCCAGAAGCACCAGGAGGAGATTGACACGGAGGGCCAGCGCAGTGAACGCCAGGGCCACCAAGAGGAGACCCGGCCAACCATGCACGGCGGTCCGCGTCAGGGAGACGCAAGCGTTCAGGATGATGGCCACGACGATCGCCGCCAGCCCGTGGAACAGCGCCCGGACCAGCGGGAGGTCGCCGAAGGTGAAATAGGCCGCGGAGAGCCCGGTCATCAGCAGGAAGGCCGGGAGGACAAATCCGATCGCGGCGGCGGCGGCCCCGGGCAAGGCCCGCAACTTATAGCCGGTATAGGTCACCATCTGCATCATCGTAGCGCCGGGGATCGTATGGCAGAGCGCCATCCCCTCCTTGAACTCCTGCTCGGTAAGCCATTGTCGCTTACCGACACACTCCTGTCGGAGGTAGGCCATCATGGCCGGACCCCCGTAAGCGGTGGCGCCGAGGCGCAGGCAGGCGAGGAAGATCTGCCGAAGCGAGATGTCGGGCATGTGCCGACCCCTTTCTAGCCCCGCAGGGCCTCAACCGGGTGGAGCGCCGCGGCCTTCCGCGCGGGTTGGACGCCGAAGACCAGGCCGACGATTCCGGCAAAGAACACCGCGCCGGTGATCGCGGGCCAGGAGATCGCAGCCGGCCAGCCCAGCAGGCGGGAAGCCAGGAGGGCCCCGCCCACGCCCAGGAGGACGCCGAAGAGCCCGCCGGCCGCGGTCACGGCCCCCGCCTCCAGGATGAACTGCAGGAGAATGTCCCGCCGCCGGGCGCCGACCGCGCGGCGGAGGCCGATCTCCTTCGTCCGCTCGCTCACGGAGATAAGCATGATGTTCATCACGATGAACCCGCCGACGAGGAGCGACAGGGCGGCCACGATGCCGAGAAAGAGCGTGAGGGTCTGAGAGCTGCCGGTCAGGACGCCGAGCATCTGCTCCGCGATCCGGACGCTGAAGTCATCCGGCATGCCCTCCGCGATGTGATGGCGCTCATGGAGGAGTTGCTTCACCCGCTCGGCCGCCCCCCGCACGTGCTCCCGGCCGTTGATCTGGACCACGAGCTGCGTCAGGTTGGTCAGGTTGAACAAGCGGCGGGCTGCCGTGGCCTGCGGGATCAGGATGCGGTCATCCAGGTTCCCGCCCCCCGGGCTGGCGCCCAGTTTCTTCTGGATGCCGATGACCTTGAACGGCACGCTCTCGATGCGGATCGTCTGCTCCAACGGATCGGCGTCCCCGAAGAGGGCGGCGGCCGTGTCCTGCCCCAGGACGGCCACCCGGGCTTGCGAGGACTGTTCCTCCTCACCGAAGAACTCGCCCCGGGTTACGGGCGTGGGGCGGATGGTCGGATAGTTCGGCGTCACCCCCCAGACCATCGTCGTGGTGGACTGGTTGCCGAACTTGATGGTCACCCCTTGTTTGGATTGGACGAGCGCCACGTCCTGCACGTGTGGCACCTCCGATCGGATCGCCTGGGCATCCTCGGCCGTCAGCGTGGCCGGGACGGAATCCACGCTGCCCAGCCCCCGCGTCATGCCGCCTCCGGGGATCACCATGACGGCGCCGAAGGCGCTCAGCGTCTCCATCTTCTGCATCACCTGAAGCTTGGCCCCCTGCCCCACGGAGACGATGACGGTCAAGGCCATGATCCCGATGAGCACCCCGAGCATCATGAAGAAGGCCCGGAGCTTGTTCCCCGTGAGGCCTTTGAGGCTGACCCGTACCGTGCTGACGATCTTCATGCCCGCCCTCCTGCGCCGGCACCTGCGGCGACCTCTTCTGGCCGGCTCTCCCACACCACCCGGCCGTCCTGCAGGTGGATGATGCGCTCCGCATGCCGGGCGATGGCCGGCTCGTGGGTGACCAGGACGATGGTCCGGCCCTGGCGGTGGAGGGCCTGGAAGAGGGCCATGACCTCCTCGCTGGCCTTGGTGTCCAGGTTCCCGGTGGGCTCATCCGCCATCAGGATCGCCGGATCGGTGACCAGGGCTCGTGCGGCGGCCACCCGCTGCTGCTGCCCGCCTGACAGTTCCGCCGGCTTGTGGTGGGTCCGGTCCGCCAATCCCACGCTGGCCAGGGCGGCGGCCGCCCGGGCCTTGATCCCGCCCTCGTCCCGATAGATCAGCGGAAGCTCCACGTTCTCCAGGGCCGTCGCACGGGGCAGGAGATTGAAACTCTGGAACACGAAGCCGATCTTGCGGTTTCGAATGGTTGAGAGGGCGTCATCGTCGAGGCCAGCTACCTCCTGTCCGTCGAGGAGATAGGATCCTGCGCTGGGCGTATCGAGACACCCCATCAGGTTCATTAGGGTGGACTTCCCACACCCCGAGGGGCCCATGATCGCAACGAACTCTCCCTTCCGAATGTGGAGCGAGATCCCGCGCACGGCGGGCACCTCCACGTCCCCCACCCGGTAGGTCTTCTGGATTCCATCCATTTTGACCATCGCTGCACGCTCCCTTCCCTCATCACTCACTTCGCACCTGGCGGCAGGGCTTGCTTGGCTGGAGCCTTCCCATTCTCGACCTCGCCCACAACGACCCGTTCGCCTTCCTTGAGGCCGCTCAGCACCTCGGTGTACGCCTTATCTTTCCATCCCGCCTTGACCGGACGGCGGACCAGGCGGTCCCCCTCCTGGACGAAGACCACGCGGTCCCCTTCCTCCCGCCGGATGGCCTGATTGGGAACGGCGAGCACCTTCTCTCGCCTGGCCACGGTGATGGTCGTGTTCGTCGTCATGTCGGGGCGGAGCAGGCCCTCCCGGTTATCAATGGCGATGACGACGTCGTAAGTGACGACGTTCTGCTGTATCAGGGCCTTGGGATAAATGGCTGTGACCTTACCGCCAAATTCCTTGTCCGGGAACGCATCTACGGCGAAACTCGCCGTCTGCCCCACTTGGATCTTGCCGATGTCGGTCTCGTCCACGTACGCGTC
>JBGPQZ010000162.1:0-7043 GCA_041489335.1 Methylomirabilia bacterium | reverse complement strand
GTCTCGATAGCCGCGAGGTCGGGGAAGATGTCGGCGTGGTCGAATTCGAGGTTGTTGAGGACGGCGGTGCGCGGGTGGTAATGCACGAACTTGGAACGCTTGTCGAAGAAGGCGGTGTCGTATTCGTCGCCCTCGACCACGAACACCCCGCCCTGGCCGAGGTGGAAGCTCTTGCCGAAGTTCTGCGGGATGCCACCCACCAGGAAGGAAGGATCCAGCCCGGCCGCCACCAGCACGTAGGACAAGAGCGCCGCGGTGGTGGTCTTGCCGTGGGTTCCGGCCACCACCACCGAGGTCTTGTCGACGATGAAGAACTCCGCCAGCGCCTGCGGGAAGCTCATCACCGTGAGGCCCCGCTGCAGCGCGGCCTGCGCCTCAGGGTTGTCCCTGCGGCACACGTTGCCGACGATCACCAGATCGATGTCGGGATCCAGGTGGGCGGGGTCGAAGCCCTGCCGGGTCGGGATGCCCCAGACCTGCAGCCGCTCGGCCATGGGCGGGTAGAAGGCCCGGTCGGAGCCCTGCACTTCGTGCCCGGCCTCCTTGAGCAGACCGGCCAGCGCCCCCATCCCCGCTCCGCAGATCGCCACCAGGTGAACCTTCATTGCTCCCCCTACATCCGAGTGGTCATTGGTCATTTCCACAATTCCGCCACCCGCTCGTGGAGCACTGGCCTGAACTGCTTGATCGCCTCGTTTTGCCGGGTGGGGTGGACCCGGTTGGTCAGCAGCACCACGATCAGCTCCCGGTCCGGATCGATCCATACGGAGGTGCCGGTGAAGCCCAGTTGGCCGACCGTCCTGGGCCCAAAGCGGCCGCCGGCCTGGGAGGCTCGCGGCGACGGGGTGTCGAAGCCCAGGGCGCGGGTCGCGCCCGGCACCTCCGACCTCTGCCAGAACTGCCTGACCAGGCTGGACTCGAAGAGTCCACCGCTCTGCAGAAAGGAGCCCAGCCAGGCCTGGGCCAGGGCGGCCACATCTTCGATCGTCCCGAACAGGCCGGCGTGCCCGCTCACCCCGCCCATGGCGTAGGTGTTGTCATCGTGCACCTCGCCGATCAGGGTGCGCCCTCGCCAGGGGCAGCGCTCGGTGGCCGCGAAGGCGCGCCCGCCCCGGGCGCGGGCGGCCTTGGTGGGCGACTTGAGGTCCACGAAGAACAGATTCCCAAGCGAAAGCGGCCTGGCCAGCCACTCTGAAAACAGCACGTCGCTGGACTGGCCGTTGACGCGCTCCAGGATCCAGTCCAGGAGGATGAAGCCCAGGTCGCCGTAGAGCGCCCGGCTGCCGGGCGGCACCTCCGGTGCTTCGGCTGCCACCAGCCGGCGCACGGCCTCCTGCCCCTTGACGGTGGCGAGCCACGTTCCACCGCCGGCCGAGCGCACCTCCTCATAGTACGGCCTCCAGGCGACGAGGCCGCTGCTGTGATCCAGGAGCATCCGCACCGTGATGGTGTCTCGGCCCTGTCCGGTGTAGCCCGGGAGGAGGCGGTGCGCCGGCTCGTCGAGCCCGAGGCGACCCCGCTGGATCGAGAGCAGCGTGAGCGGAGTGGTGGCCAGCACCTTGGTCAGCGACGCCAGGTCGAAGCAGGTCTTCGCGTCCACCGGATCGCCGGGCGGCTCCAGCGAACGGCGGCCGTGGAACGACAGGTGCCTGGTCCGCCCGCGCACTCTCACGAGCAGGGCCCCGCCGGGGAACACCCTACCCGCGATCCCCGCTTCCATCAACCGCACCAGATCCGGATGGGACTCGGGCTGGGTCATGCCGCTCGCCCTACTGCGAGAGGACGTTGAGGCGCCAAGGCCGCCAAGAGGACTCCTATCAGCCACAAGATGCACAGGACGGCACCAGCTGTAGCCGCGCGGACACTCGGCTTCCGGAAGATCCGTGAAGCCTGGGCAGCTTGTGCGTCATGTGGCCAAAGCTACCCGGCATTCTGGGATGGGTCTAGCGCACCGCGGATTCGAGCAGGGTCAAGGTCCGCGCCCCGGCATCGAGACGCGCCCGGACCCCGAGCGGAAGGGCCAGGTTGCGCCGGCCGTGGCCGAAGGCCGCGCCGGAGAGGGCGGGGAGCCCGAGCGCGGCGATGGCCCGCTCCAGCACGCGCCGAGCGGAGTGCCGCCCGGCCCCCTCGGGCTTGCAACCAGCCAACTCCCCCACCACGATCCCGCGGCACCGCTTCAGCATCCCGGCCGAGACCAGTTGCCAAAACAGCCGGTCCAGTCGGTAGGCCTCCTCACCGGTGTCCTCGAGGCACAGCAAGGCGCCGCACAGATCCGGCGCGAAGCGCGTCCCCGCCAGGCTGGCCAGGATGGAGAGGTTGCCGGCCACCAGCGTCCCCTCGACTTTCCCTGGCACCAGGGTGCGGGTCCGGCCGAGCGGCAGACGCCGCGGCGCTCTGGTTCCGAAGAGCAGCGCCTGGAGCCAGCGCAGGTCGGTGGCCGGCAGCCGGGGCAACTGGGTGATGACCGGGCCGTGGATGGTCACGAAGCCGCCGGGTCGCGTGAGCTGCACCAAGAGGGCGGTGACGTCCGAGAAACCCACCAGCAGCTTCGGATGCCGCCGCAGGCGCGGTAGGTCGAGCAACGGGAGCAGCCGGGCCGTCCCGTAGCCGCCGCGGATGCACCACACCGCCCTGCTGTCCTCCTCCTCCAAGGCCCGCGTCAGCTTTTCGGCGCGGCGCTGATCGCTCCCGGCCAGGAAGCCTTCACGCGCAAACTCGCCCCGGCCGACCACCGGGACGAGGCCGAGGCCTTCGAGCACCTGCCGTCCTGCCCTGAACAATCCGAGATCGAAGGGGCTGGCCGGTGCGATCAGCCGGACCCGGTCCCCTCTCCGCAGGAGGTCTGGTTTCACAAGCATGGACCGGCCCATGAAATACCCTCGCGTTGGCATCCGAAGAAGTCGCGCCGAACCGGATCCGGCGCCTCCGCCGTGGGTGCGCTCCCCGTTCCGATTTGCTGCCGCTGGAGGTTCCTGGCGGACCCGCAATGTAGCGCTCGACCAAGGCCCGGCGAAGTAGTCAAGTGATAGGAACTTGTTTTTAGGTACCGCGGGCGTGGCCTGTCTGTCAAGCGAGAATCGCTGGTGTGTCGGCTTTTGGCCTCGGCCTTGGAGCCTGTCGGCCATCCCGCCGCCTCGCCGGGGTCGGGCTCGCATCAAAAGCGCTCCCTTTTGCGACAGAGGGGGGATCTCCGGGAAGACAGGGGATTGCATGTCGTAGCACTCAGTCGCAAGAGCGGGTCCTGCTTACCGGCCGAGTATTTCGGAGAGAGCGCGCCACCGATTCCGATGGAGAGCCGCCACCTGTTCCGATGAGCCTGCGCCGATCGCACTGCGCCGCCTACACATGAGTCGCCGAGGCGGACAGCTTGGATGCGTAGTCCCCGTTCGCTCCCCAAGCAAGGCTCGAACTGCCAGGCGCCAGGTCTGTTGCTGCACTCACGGCAACTTTATGCTTATGAATCGCTCTTGCGGCAAGATGATGGTTCAGGTCACAGGGGGCAGGGAATTGCGAATTGCACGATGGCGAATCTGGAGGACAAGGACCGGGCGAACCGAACCACAGATTGCGCAGATTCCGCAGATCCATGAAATCACAACGGCCTCGGGAGCCTCCCCGAGGCCGTTGTGTTGGGGGTTTCGTCGAGAATCTGCGGAATCTGCGGATTGGCCCCGTCAGCGCTGGCTGGCGCTAGAACTCCACGAGGGCCTTGACGACGCCCCGCTCGGGATCCAGCCAGCCGGGAAACTCTTCGACCATCCGCTCCGCCGGGGCCCGGTGCGTGATCCAGGGCTCGAGGTCCACCCGGCCGTCCTCCACCATCTGCATGACCCAGCGGAAGTCCGCGGCGATTGCGTTGCGGCTGCGGAGCAGGGTCAGCTCGCGCCGGTGGAGCTCCGGGTCGCGGAAGGTGATATCGGCCTGGACCAGCGAGACGTAGACCAGCTTGCCCCCGTTCGCCACGTACTGCACGGCCTGCATCATCGACTGCGGGCTCCCCGTGGCGTCGAAGACCGTCGTGGGCAGATCCCCCTCGAGCATTTCCTCCAGTTGCTTCGCCACGCCCCCCGTCCCGTCCAGGGCGCGCTCCACGCCGAGGTGCCGGCGGCAGAACTCTCGCCGCCAGGCGCTGATCTCCAGCACGGTCACGCGAGCGCCTACGGCCTGGACGCAGTGCGTGGTGGAGAGCCCGATGGGGCCAGCCCCGATCACTAGGACGTTCTCGCCGGGCTCGAGCTGGGCCCGCCGGACCGCGTGCGCCCCGATGGTCATCATCTCCACCAGCGCCAGTTGATCGAGCGAGAGCTTCCGGGAGCGGTGCAGCTTGGCGACGGGGACCGTCATGAGCTCGCGCATCCCGCCGTCGGCATGGACGCCCAGCACCTGCAGGCTCACGCAGCAGTTCGTCTTCCCGCGCCGGCAGGCGATGCAGCGGCCGCAGCCGATATACGGCTCCACCGCGCAGCGGTCACCCGCGGCCAGGCCCTTGTCATTCGGGCCGACGGCGAGGATCTCCACGCCCAGCTCGTGGCCGACGATGCGGGGATAGGTGAAGAACGGCTGGTTACCCTTGAAGGCGTGGATGTCGCTGCCGCAGACCCCCACCCGATGGATGCGGACGAGCGCCTCGCCGGGCGCCGGCACGGTTGGCGCGGGCGTGTCCGTGAACCGGAACTGGCCGGGCTTCTCGAGCACGACGGTCTTCATGAATATCCCTTACTCCCCTCCGAAGGTCTCTACGACGAAGGAACGGGATTCACGGAATCCGCAGATTCCGCAGATTCACGAAAGGGCTCCGCCGGAATAGTCTGCGCATGCTGCGTAATCTGCGGATCCCGTCGTGCCTTTCTCTCTGGGGCGTGCACGGTCAGTGAGAGAGCCGCTCGCGCTCGCGTTGCACGGCCTCCTTGCCGGCCTGCACCGCCGCGGTCAGGATGGCCTTCTTCTCCTCGAGGACCTCGCGGCTCCGCTCCACGACATCCTCGGCCTTGTCGCGCAAGTCTTCCGAGAGGTCGATGGTCTTGTCCCGCACGTCGGCGGCGAGGTCTCGCAACCGCTCGCGGGTGCGTCGCCCCGACTCCGGCGTGAACAGGAGCACCAAGCTGGCGCCCAGGGCCCCACCCAGGATGAACGACAGGGCAACCGCCGCCCCCGAATACCCGCGATCTTCGCTCATGGCGTCTCCCTCCTTCGTGTATACAGCTTCCACAGGATCTTGCCCCCGGTTCGGAGGCCGGCCAGGACGCTCGCCAGCGGGATGAGCCGCCGCCCGAAGACGCCACGGACCGTCTCGGTCGTGAGCCGGACGTTCTCGCCGGCCCGATGGAACGCGGCCAGGGATTCTTGCAGGCGGCCCGTGGTCTCCGTCACCCCCTGCGCGGCCTTGTTGATGTTGCGGACCGCCTCCCGGGTCTCCTCCACGGCTGGTTTCAGCTCCGTCTCCACCACGCGGATGAACTCCTGCAGGCGCCAGGAGAGCCGGCGGAGTTCCGTGGCCGCCAGGGCGAACATGATCGTCCACAGGAGGCTCACCGCCGCGAGGACCCAGACGGCAATGGTCAGCGAGGTGTTTTCCATCCTACACCACTCCTTCCTCCCGGAGGCGCGCCACCGCTGCCGGCTCCAGGCCGAGCCACTGCTCGAGGACGACCTCGGTGTGCTCCCCGAGGCCCGGCGCCGGGCCGCGTGCCGCGCCGGGAGTGGCCGACAGTTTGATGGGGAAGCCGGCCACCGTGATCGGACCGGCCGTCGGGTCTTGGATGTCCACCAGCATCTCTCGTGCCCGGATCTGTGGATCCTGGATCACCTTGTCCACGGTGTTCACGGGCCCACAGGGAATACCGGCGTCGAGCATGATGCGCATCCACTCCGCGACCGTCTTCTGTTGGATGATCGCCCCCAGGATCCGGCCCAGCTCCTCCACGTGCTCGGCCCGCAGGGCGTTGGTGGCGAACTGCGGATGGGCGACGAGGTCGGGCCGGCCGATGATCTGGCAGAACCGATCCCAGTGGTTGGGGCCCGCGGCGATGATCACCTGGCCGTCGACCGCCGAAAACGCCTGGAACGGGGCGATGGAGGGGTGGCGCGTGCCCAGTGGAGTTGGGATCTCGCCGGTGACCAGGGTGCGCATGATGGCGTTCTCCAGGATCGCCACCTGGCCGTCCAGCATGGCCACGTCCACGAACTGCCCCTCGCCGGTTCGCTGCACGTGATACAGGGCGGCGATGATGCCGATGGTCGTGAACAGCGCCCCCCCGATGTCCCCGATGGACGCCCCCACGCGCACCGGGGGCCCGCCCAGCGGGCCGGTGATGCTCATGAGCCCGCCCATGCCCTGGACGATCATGTCGTAGGCGCCCCGCTCCGAGTACGGCCCGCTGTGGCCGAAGCCGGAGCAGGCGGCAAAGACCAGCCGCGGGTTGTGCACCTTGAGGGCCGCGTAGTCGAGGCCCAGCTTCTTCATCACGCCCGGCCGGTAGTTCTCCACCACCACGTCCGCCTGCTTGGCCAGGTCCAGGAACAGCCGCTTGCCGGCCTCCTTCTTCAGGTTCAGCGTGATCCCCTTCTTTCCCCGGTTGATGCTGACGAAATAGGTGCTCACGCCGCTGACGAACGGGCCGAACTTCCGGCTCTCGTCTCCCGCGCTCGGCTCCTCGATCTTCACCACTTCCGCGCCCATGTCCGCCAGGAGCATCGTGGTGTACGGGCCTGCCAGCACCCGGGTGAGATCCAAGACGCGCACTCCTTCGAGGGGACCCGTCATCCTCAACCTCGCTTTCGCAGTTCGACCAGCCGATCAAAGAGTCGCATGAGCTCCGCCAGCGGCTGGCCGCGCCGCAACCGTCGTTCGGCCTCGGCCTCGTGCCGGCGGATCTCCAGGGCGCGCGAGACGACCTCCGCCACCCGTTTCCCCGGCACGACCACCACGCCGTCCTCGTCCCCGCAGACGATGTCGCCAGGCTGGACCGGGGCCCCACCGCAGATGATCGGGACCTGGGTCTCCAGCAGGTGCTCGGCCGTCCCGATGCGAGAGGTGCCCGCGC
>JBGPQZ010000161.1:0-7060 GCA_041489335.1 Methylomirabilia bacterium | reverse complement strand
TGCGATCCCAGCACCCTGGCACGGGATCTGGCACTGCTGACGGGGGCAGGGTACCGGTGCGCGAGCCTCCAGCCGGTCGATCTCTTCCCGCAGACCTTTCACCTGGAGACTGTGGCCGTCCTCGACCGCGAAAAATAGACTGATAGCTCTTGGCTCATGACTCAGGGGGATTCGGTACTACCATGAGCTATGAGCCGCGAACTCCATCCCGCGTGAATGCGTGCTTGCAAAGCCGGCGGGATTCCCGGATAATCCGGTGTGTTTGCGCCATAAATATGTCTTGGGTGCCTGGGCGGCACCGGGAGGAAGGCGGAATGACGGATGTGGGCAAGCGTATTTGGGTCCTGGTGGCCGTGGTGGCGATGATCGCTATGCTGGTCCCGGACGAGGCCTGGGCGCGGGCGGGCGGCGGCATGAGTTCAGGCAGTCGGGGCTCCCGCTCGTTCTCCAGTCCGAGCCGGAGCTATAGCGCCCCGTCTTCCAGCCCCAGCTCCCAGCCGTTCACGCAGCCACGCCCGGCGACGGCCCCCGCGCCGATGGCCCAGCCTGCGCCTGCAGGCGGGTTCTTGCGCGGGATAGCCGGCGGTGTCCTCGGAGGCTTGCTGGGCGGGATGCTGTTCAGCAGCCTGGGATTTGCCGGGGGGCATGGCGGCGGCTTCGGGGGCGGCTTCGGCCTGATGGACCTTCTGCTCCTGGTCGGGATCGGGTACCTGATCTTCTGGTTCATCCGGCGGAATCGAGCCGTCGCGGAGGCTCCGGCGACCGGCTACTACGCGCGGACGACGACGGAGCCGTACGGGACGGGCGCGGCAGCCGCGACGCTGGAGGCGCCGCCCGCCTCTGCAGAGGATCTGGCGCGCGGGCTCGGCCACGTTCGCCAGATGGACCCGCGCTTCGACGAGGCGGCGTTCCGCGAATCGTGCACGGATCTGTTCTTCCAGATCCAGGGGGCCTGGACGCGACGGGACCTGGAGCGGATGCGCCCGTTCCTCACCGAGGAGATGCAGGAGGCCTTCGGCAAGCAGATCGAGGAACTCAAGGACAAGGGGCAGATCAACAAGCTGGAGAACATCACCGTCCGATCCATCGAGCCGACCGAGGCCTGGCAGGAGCAGGGCAAGGACTACATCACCGTCCGCTTCCTGGCCAACCTGCTCGATTACACCGTGGACGAGGGGTCGGGCAAGATAGTCGCCGGGAGCGACAGCGTCCCGGTCAAGTTCGAAGAGTACTGGACCTGGACCCGGCCGGTCGGGCCGAACGCGTGGCGCCTGGGCGCCATCAACCAGGCCGAGTGACGTCGGGCGCGGCGGCGGTCCGCGGTCCGGGGTCGCCGCCGCACCACGGTCTCGCGCACCCACGATCCGTCGACCGGAGGCGGATCGTGCTCGTTTCGGATCTCGCAACCCTTCACCGGGAGGTGTGCCGATGGCGACGCGTGCGCGGCAGTCTGGCAAGCCCAACATCCGCCGGATTGGGATCTCCACAGGGGGCGGGGATGCCCCGGGACTGAACGCCGTCATCCGGGCAGCCGTCAAGTCGGCGCTCAATCGGGGCTGGGAAGTCGTCGGCATCCGGCGCGGCTTCGACGGCCTCTTCAAGGCGGGCATGGCGAAGAAGCTCACCGCCAGGGATGTCGCCGGCATCCTCACCATGGGCGGCACGATCCTGGGGACGACGAACCGCGGCAACCCGTTCGAGTACCGGTCGCGGGTGGGCGGCAAGACGGTCGTCAAGGACATGTCCGGCCACATCCTGGAGAGCGTGAAGAGGCTTGGGCTGGACGCCATCGTGTGCATCGGCGGGGACGGGACGCTGCAGATCGCCCGGCGGTTGGCCGACATGGGCGTGCCCGTGGTCGGCGTGCCCAAGACGATCGACAACGACATGCCGGGGACGGTGATCACGTTCGGCTATGACACGGCGGTGAGCACGGCGACCGATGCCCTCGACAAGCTCCACTCCACGGCCGCCAGCCACCAGCGGACGCTGGTGGTGGAGGTGATGGGCCGCTATGCGGGCTGGATCGCGCTGAACTCCGGGGTGGCCGGCGGGGCCGACATCATCCTCATCCCGGAGATTCCCTTCGACATCGAGGTGGTGTGCAAGAAGGTGGAGGATCGGTACCGCCGCAGGCGGAACTTCGCCATCGCGGTGGTGGCGGAGGGGGCGGCGCCCACCGGCGGCAAGATGTTCACCCGGGAGCATCGCGACACCGGCCGGCAGGAAGTCCTGCTCGGCGGCGTGGCCCAGTGGGTGGCCGAGGAGATCCAGAAGCGCACCGGGCGCGAGACGCGCAGCCTGGTCCTGGGGCACCTGCAGCGCGGCGGGCATCCCACGACCTTCGACCGGCTGCTGGGGACGCGCTTCGGCGCGGCGGCGATCCGCCTGATCGCCGAGGGCGGGTTCGGCCGGATGGTCTGCCTGCGCCCACCGAACATCGAGTCGGTGCCGCTCTCCGAGGTGGCCACCGGCCAGCCGCGCACGGTGCCGCTGGATTCGGACACGATCCTGTCCGCCCGCCAGATGGGCATCTCGTTCGGCGATCGAGTCGAGTAATCGGATCTCGCTGTCCGATATCGAAAGGACGATCATGCTGAGTGGAACCGTGAGCACGGTGTTCGGCGACGACATCAACACGGATGACATCATCCCGGCGGTCTATCTGCAGCAGAGCGACGACCCGGCCTTCTTCGCGGCGTACGCCTTCGTGCGGTACGATGCGGAGTTTCGGAGCCGCTCGGCGCAGCACGCGGGCAATGTCGTGGTGGCCGGGAAGAACTTCGGCTGCGGCTCCAGCCGGGAGCAGGCGGTGTACGCCCTGCAGCAGAACCACGTGGCGTACGTGATTGCCGAATCGTTCCCCGATATCTTCTATCGCAACAGCCTCGCCAACGGCCTTCCGCTCATCACCCTGGCGGACCGGAGCGGCCTCCAGCTCGGCGACCAGATCGAGGTGGATCTGGATGCCGGCCTGCTCCACAACCGGACGCGGAACAGCAGCCTTCCGTTCCAGATGAAGACCGAGGACCGGCGGACGTTTTCGGCCGGCGGCATGACCGCCCGAGTGCGCGCCCACCTCGAGGAGTTGCTCGCAGGGCAGCAGAGCCGGTGAACCGCCAAGACGCCTGCCTGTGCGGGGCACGCAGACAGGCGCCTTGGCGGTTGAGGGAGCCGATATGGGACAGACGATGGTGGAGAAGATCATCTCGCGTCAGGTGGGACGGCCGGTCCGCACCGGCGAGCAGATCGAGCGGCTGCCGATCAGCAAGCTGTTCTTCAACGACGTGATCGGACCGCCGGCCATCAAGGGCCTCGTCCGCCTGTTCGAGGAAACCTTCCAGAAGCACGGCAAGCGCGTGCGGGTCTTCGACCCGCGCCGCGTCTTCATGATCCCCGATCACTCCCTGCCCGCCTACTCGGTGGAGGTGGCCGAGGGCGTGGATCTGATGGAGCGCTTCAGCCGCGAGCAGGGGATGCGCTGCTACCGCGAGGGGGACGGGATCGAGCACGTGGTCCTGATCGAGGAGGGGCACCTCGTGCCGTGGGACATCGTACTGGGGACCGACTCTCACACCTGCACCAACGGGGCCATGGGGGCCCTGGCCTTCGGCGTCGGGACCACCGATGGGGCCTACGCCATGGCCACCGGGCATCTCTACGACTTCGTGGTGCCCGAGACGTTCCAGTTCGAGTTGACCGGCGCGTTTCCGAAGGGGGTTTACGCCAAGGACCTGATCCTCTACCTCATCGGGACGCTGGGGGCCGGCGGCTGCTCGCGGCGGGTGGCCGAGTTCGTCGGCGAGGGCGTCCGGCGGCTCTCCATGGACGCGCGCACCACCATCTGCAATATGGCGGTGGAGATGAGCGCGCGCACCGGGATCATGCCGACGGACGAGACGCTACTCACGTATCTTGACGGGCGCGCCCAATGGCCGGTGGCCCCGATCGCGAGCGATCCGGACGCGACGTTCGCCAACCGCATGACCGTGGATCTCTCCTCGCTGGAGCCGATGGTGGCGTTTCCCCACAAGTCGGCCAACACCACGCCGATCTCGCGCCTACCCGAGATGATGGCGAAAAGCCAGGCGCAGCCGACCCCGGACTTCCCCCCGGTCGACTCCGACCGGATCACGGACGCCTTCCTGGGGGCGTGCACGAACGGCCGCTACGAGGACCTGGTGGAGGGCGCCAAGGTCCTGCGGGGCCGCAAGGTGCACCCGGAGGTCTCCTTCGTGGTGATTCCCGCCAGCCGCCGCGTGTACGAGCGGGCGATGGACGAAGGGATCCTGCAGGTCTTCATCAAGGCCGGGGCCAACATCGAGTCCTCCAACTGCGGCCCCTGCTTCGGCAGCCACATGGGGGTCCTGTCCCGGAGCGCCCAGATGGTGAGCAGCAGCAACCGGAACTACCAGGGCCGCATGGGCTCGCGCGACGCGCGCATCTTCCTGGCGAGCCCCGCCACGGTCACGGCCAGCGCCATCGAGGGCCGCCTGGCCGATCCGCGCAAGTACCTCTAGCCTACCGCCATCCGCCTCGGCAAGCGGTCGTCGGCACCAGGCAAACACGAGAGCCTCCCGGGAGCACCGGGAGGCTCTTGGCGTCCGTGCGTGCCGAAGCGGGACTAGGCCTTCAGGTACTTGGTGAACCAGGCGACACAGCGGCCCCAGGCGTCCTTGGCGGCCGCGGCGCGGTAGCTGGGCCGATAATCGGCGTGGAAGTGGGCGGCGAAGAGCAGGGTGTACAGGCCTGGCCCGGAATCCTTGCCGCGCCCCATGCGGGTCTGCTATCCTGACTGTATCGGGAGTTGAGTCATGAGCCACGAGCCGCGAGCGAACGATCAACCGGCGTGCGCTATAGCGCCTGGTGAGCTGCACCTCGTCACAGAGGGAGGAGAGACATGGGAGCGATGAAGGAGTTTGCCGGGATCTTCTACCGGGAGGGAGCGCTCGATCCGAAGACCACGCAGCTGGTCGCGCTGGCGGCCATGGCCGCCGCCGGCTGCACCAGCTGAGTGCCGGCACGCTTCGCGGCCGCGAAGCAAGCCGGCGCCATCGAGGACGAGATCATGGAGGCGCTGTATTACGCCATGCGGGCCGGCGCCCGGGCCACCTGGAGCACCATCAAGCACATCGACGGGATCGAACCGCTGAACAAGAAGTATCAGCAGAAGTACGAGCAGGGGAGCAAGAAGTAGCTCGCTCCCGCGTTCCGGACGGGCGGCCCCTCCGGTCCATCGGAGGGGCCGTCGTCTTCCCAGTTGAGGGTTCGCGGGACGGTCCGCGTTGAGGCGGAGAGGAAGAGGGAGCCATGGCAAGATCAGCGCGCGAGACATACGAGGAGCTGATCCGACGAAAGCGCGAGACGACGCTCTTGGGGTCCTGTGCGGCGCTGCTCGACTGGGATCACCAGACCTACATGCCGCCGAAGGGAAGCGCGCACCGGGCCGAACAGCTCGCCCTGCTGGCGGGGATGATTCACGCGCAGGCGACTGCGCCGGCGATCGGCGAGCTGCTGGTCGAGCTCGAGGGGAGCGCCCTCACCGCGGAGGCGGATTCGCCCGCAGCCGTGAACGTGCGTGAGGTCCGCCGGACCTACGATCGGGCCGTGCGGATTCCGCAGGTCCTGGTGGAGGAATTGGCGCGGGTGACCGCCCTGGCCCACGATGTCTGGGTGGAGGCACGACGGACCTCCGACTTCGCGCTGTTCCGCTCCTGGCTCGAAAAGATCGTGGCGTTGAAGCGTCAGGAGGCCGAGGCGGTCGGGTACCGTGACGTGCCGTATGATGCGCTGCTGGACGAGTACGAGCCCGGCGAGACGACGGCGCGTCTCCGGGCACTCTTCGGAGGGTTGCGGGAGGCGCTGGTGCGGCTGGTAGGCGAGATCGCCGATTCGGGACGCCGTCCGGACGCCTCGATCCTGCGGCGCCGGTATCCGGTGGACCGGCAGGAAGCCTTCGGGCGGTCGGCCGCGGCCGCCATGGGGTTTGACTTCGAGGCGGGGCGCCTGGACGTCACCGCCCATCCGTTCTGCAGCGGCATCGGACCCGGGGACACGCGCTTGACCACGCGCTACAACCCCGAGGACTTCGGCGATGCCTTCTTCAGCATCCTGCACGAGGCGGGGCACGGCCTCTACGACCAGGGGCTGGACTCCGCACACTACGGCACGCCCATGGGGTCCGCCGTCTCGCTGGGGATCCACGAATCCCAGTCGCGCCTCTGGGAGAACTTCGTGGGGCGGTGCCGCGCGTTCTGGGAGCATTTCTTCCCGCAGACCTGCCGGTGCTTCCCCGAGGCGCTCACGGGCGTCGGCCTGGATGCCTTTCATTTCGCCATCAACGACGTCCGCCCCTCGCTCATCCGGGTGGACGCCGACGAGGCCACCTACAACCTCCACATCCTGCTCCGCTTCGAGTTGGAACAGGCCTTGCTGCACGGGGACCTCGCCGTTCGGGATCTGCCGGCGGCCTGGAATGGACGCATGCGCGACTCTCTGGGGGTGACGCCGCCGGATGACGCTCAGGGCTGCCTCCAGGACGTCCACTGGAGCGGGGGCGGGATCGGCTACTTCCCGACCTACACCCTGGGGAACCTCTACGCCGCGCAATTTTTCGCGCGGGCGCGGCAGGATCTCGGTGACCTGGACGAGCAGATCCGGCGGGGCGAGTTCGTGCCCCTCAAGGCGTGGCTGACGGAGAAGATCTACCGCCAGGGACAACGGTACCGCGCGGCCGACCTGGTGCGGGTCGTCACCGGCGAGCCACTCAACCCAGACTACCTTACGACACATTTGCGCACGAAGTTCGGCCCACTCTACGGGATCTGAGTTCCCGGCTAACTACGAGGCGGGCGATTCGCCTGAAGCCCTGGCACTCTCGTCTCTCCTGCAAGCTAACCGCTCGGCCCTCCGTTGTGTGTGTCGAATCCCGAGACAGGGTGGATGCAAGATTCCCGCTATCCAGCTCAGGTGCGTTCGGCTCTCAGTGTTCGGGAGCGTACTCATGGGGGGATGAGGAGACCAAGCCCAGACCCACCGATCTCGAAAACAGCCGTCAGAT
>JBGPQZ010000160.1:0-7065 GCA_041489335.1 Methylomirabilia bacterium | reverse complement strand
GAGCGAGCGGGCCAGGGCGACGCGCTCCGGTACGCCCAAGCCGGGCCGCCAGGCCGCTTCCGCCTGCATCAGGCGGTGCCGCAGGCCGTCCTGGTTGGCAAGCTGGATGGCCAGGCCGGGCCGCGCGTTCAGCTCGAGCAGCACCGGCCCGTGGCTTCGATCAATGACCACATCGGCGCCGAGGTACCCCAGGCCTGTCATCTCGTACCCGCGGGCGGCGATCTCCAGGATGCGATTCCAGTGGGGCACCGCGATGCCGGCCACCGGCTCCCCCGTGTCGGGATGGTGGCTCACCACCTGCCGGCCTTGCACGGCGGCCATGGTGGCGCCCGTCCCGATGGCGATGCCGGCCCCGATGGCCCCCTGGTGGAGATTGGCTCGGCCGTCCGACCGTTTCGTCGGCAGGCGCACCATGGCCATGGTCGGAACGCCCCTGTAGACGATGATGCGGACGTCGGGGACTCCGCGATAGGTCACCGCCTCGAAGGTCGGATCCACGTGGATGAAGGCCTCGATGAGCGCCTCGTCCTCCAGCCCCTCCAGCGAGTGGACGCCGGAGAGGATCGTCGCCACGTGGTAGGTGAGCTCCTCCCAGGCCACCTGCTCTCCACTCGGCTTGACCACGCGCTTCTCGTCGTGCGAGGCGATCAGGACGATGCCGTTGCCGGCGGCCCCCCGACAGGGCTTCACCACGAACTCCGGCCGACCCTCGACGAGGCGGGGGAGGTCCCGTACCTGCCGGTGGGCTTCGATCACCCCGTAGAGCTCGGGGGTGGGAATGCCGTGCTCCGCCGCCAGCCGCTTCGTGAGCCGTTTGTTGTCCACCGTGGGGTAGGCGTGCCGCGGGTTGAGGGGACCGATGTACAGGGCATTCCGATGGTTCATGCCCATGATCCCCAGGCCGTTCAGCGCATGGCGGACCGCCTGGAGGTTCACGTTCCCTCCGTCAGTCGCCGGAACCGCCACAGCTCCGTCAGGCGGAAGCCCACGTAGCGGCCGAGGGCAAGCTGCCCGGCCACGACCACGAGGAGCAGCTCGGGATACGTGAAGAAGAGGAGCTGCAGGTACTCCCAGGAGATGAGCACGTAGGTGATGCTGGCCACGGCCCCCGTGCTGGCCGCCATCGTGAGGGCGGCGTGGGCCCCCGACTCTTCGGCCACCACGAAGAAGCGCTCGATGGTCATCGTCATAATGACCATGGGGAGCAGACCCACTCCAGCAACGTTCTGGAAGCCCAGGCGATGCGCCACGAGCGACAGTAGGGCCAGACACCCGATCACGAAGGTGAGGATCGCCGACAGCCGGGGGACCAGGAGCAGCTTGTACCGGTCGATGCTCAGGCGTACGGCGTATCCCACGCCCACGAGCAGGGTGAAGAGAAGGAGGCCGTAGGTCAGCCCTGTCTGGCGGAAGGCGATGGCGATCAGGATCGGCATGAAGGTGCCGAAGGTGGCGAACCCCACCACGTTCCGCAGCGCGGCCACGACCAGGGCGCCGATGGGGACCAGGAGCAGGATGCGGAACACCTCCTGGACGTTGGGGGGGAGCGAGTAGAGCGACCAGCGGGCCAGCAGCGAGGACCGATCGGCCGTCTGCCGGAAGAATTCGGTCCAGAGCGTGAGCGGGCGCCGGCGCAGCTCGATCTGCCACTTCACGGGGCCGCCTTTGGCCGTCTCGACCAGCGACCGCTCCCCCGCGGTCCAAATCAGGAGATCCTGCGTGGACACCGGGAAGCGTCGCCCTGCCAGATCCGCCGCGGCCCACCGGCCATGCTCGAAGACCTCGGGGAAGGTCTCCAGCCGACTGTAGATGCCGGGCCGCAGCGGCAGGACCTGGACGACCCGGGCCGGCAACCCCGCGGACCGCCAGCAGACGACGAGGGCCTCGGCCAGGGAGCGAGCGCCCGTGCGGAGGCGGCCCAGATCCTCCGCCAGCCCGAGCGGACTCGCGGCCGGGTTCGCCATCAACTCGAAGCAGCGCCGCGCCGCCGTGCCGGGGGGCAGGGAGGCGGTGACGCGTCGAGCCGCGGCCACGACCGGGCCGGGAAACTCGTCTGTCCGGAGCCAGGGACTGCGATCCGGTGCCGGGGCGGGAGCAGCCCGAAGCAGCCGCACGCTGATATCGGCCTCGTAGCTGGCCGTGCTGGCCCCTTCCCCCCTCCAGCGCAGCCGCCGCTGGCCGCCAGGGTCGGAGGCCACCGTCGCCTCCAGGGAGCCGGAGGAGATCCGCTCGTCGAGGATGCTCTGCCGGATCCCTTCCCGCGGCAAGAGCACGTCCACCCAGGCTTGCGGTTCCTCCCACTCCACGGCGAGACGCGCCGCCCAGATCCGCTCGGTGATGCGGGGGAAGAGGGGATAGCCGATGCTGAGCGAACGATACACGGTGCCGGCGATCCCCAGGAGCGCCAGCGCGATGGCGAGCGGGGCGATGGATCGGCGCATGTCAGTGGGGGGCCGGGCAGGTGCGCGGCGCGAGGTGTTCCCGCTCTACGTCCACGACGAAACGGCCCGCCAGCACGTTTCGACCCAGGAGCGCCCGGTACTCCATCCGGGAGCGGTCGTTCAGGTTGAATTCCACCGGGAACCGCATCCCCGCCAGGCAGATCTCCAGCCGGACCGTAGGCCGGCGCTCGGCCCGACTGTCCGGCGTCGCCACGGAATGGTATTTGATCAGCGGAAGCTCGAGCGCGGCGCCCTGTCCGCCGTCGGCCACCAGGGTGAAGTGAACCCTCCTGGCCCCGCCCGGCCCCCGCACCTTCACGTCCCGGGCGTCCAGCGACGACATGGCGGCGCCCGTGTCCACGCGTGCCATCACGGCAAATCCCGGCGGCAGGATGATGATCTCCTCGACGGCGCCGATCAGGGTCTTCTCCGAGTCGGCGGCGGGCGCGGGAGGCGCCAGCGCGCAGAGCAGAGGGAGCAGCAGGCCGGTCAGGCCCACCACCCAGACACGCATGCCATCCTCCATCTTCCGCCCCGTCTCCGGCCGCGCGGGAGCGGCGTCGCCGAGCCTTCCCCGTCCTCACGCCTTGGGGTCGAGGAATGCCCGCTTGAGCTTCTTGCCGAGCAGGAACCGCTTGGCGGGACTGAGCCGGTCCACGAAGAAGAGGCCGTTCAGGTGATCCATCTCGTGCTGGAACACGCGGGCGAACAGGCCCTCGCCCTCCACCTCGATCGGCTTGCCCTCCCGGTCATGCCCGCGGAGCAGCACCCGGCGGGCGCGCCGGATCTCCTCGCGGAAGTCGGGGATGGAAAGGCAACCCTCCTCGTTCACCATCTCCCCGTCGCTCTCCACCAGCTCCGGATTGATCATGACCAAGAGCTGCCCCGGATCCCCGGTCCCGGAGGGATTGGCGACGAAGAGCCGATGCGGGCTGCCCACCTGGTTGGCGGCCAGGCCCACGCCCGGCGCCTGATACATCGTCTCCACCATGTCGTCGATGAGTTGCTGGAGGTCCCCGTTCAGGTCCTGCACGACCCGGGTGGGCCGCCGCAGGATCGGGCTGCCGTATGTCAGGATGCGTCGGAGCGCCATGGTCTCAGGCAAGCGGCAGCGAGGCCGCGGCGTTCAGGTCCAAGCCGGCGCGCTCTCCCCGGGTGAGGCGCACCGCCCCCGCCGCCGCAATCATCGCCGCATTGTCCGTGCAGAGCCCGGGGGAGGGGACGTGGAGCGCGAAACCTTCGGCCTCGGCCTCGGCCTGGAGGGCCCGGCGCAGCGCCCCGTTGCAGGCCACGCCGCCCGCCGCCACCACGGTCGTGACGCCGGCCTCGCGGGCGGCGCGCATCAGGCGCTCCGTCAGCATCTCCACGGCGGCCTGCTGAAAGCTGGCGCAGATGTCCCGGACCTGCCCCCGCTCGAGCCAGGCGGCCCCGGCCTCGCCCGAGCGGGCTCCGAGGCCCCGCAGGTGGTGCACGACCGCGGTCTTCAGGCCGCTGAAGCTGAAATCCAGCCCCCCGTCGCTCATCACCGCGCGCGGGAAGGGGATCGCCCGGGGGTCCCCGCCCGCGGCCTCCCGCTCGATCACCGGCCCGCCCGGATAGCCCAGGCCGAGCAGCTTGGCCACCTTGTCGAAGGCCTCGCCCGCCGCGTCGTCGCGCGTCCGCCCGAGCGGCCGGTACCGGCACTCGCCCGGAACGTGATAGAGGTGGGTGTGCCCCCCCGACACCACCAGGGCCACGAACGGGTAGGCGAGATCGGGCGAGTCCAGCCGGGCGGCGGCGATGTGGCCTTCCAGGTGATTCACGGCGACGAGTGGGAGCTTCCGGCTGTAGGCGATGGCCTTGGCGACCGAGACCCCGACCAGGAGCGATCCCACCAGCCCCGGCCCCGCCGTCACCGCCACGGCAGAGAGGTCGCCCAGGCCCACTCCGGCATCGGTGAGCGCCCGGTCCAGAACAGGCGTGATCACCTCCAGATGACGGCGGGACGCCAGCTCTGGCACGATGCCGCCGTAGGGGGCATGCACCTCCACCTGCGAGGCGACCACGTTGCTGCGGAGCCGGCGGCCGTCCTCCAGGACCGCCGCCGCGGTCTCATCGCACGACGTCTCGATGCCGAGGATCAATTCCATGAGAACCGTTCATGCGTTCAGGTGTTCGGCGGTTCACGCACTCTTGTCAGCGTTTCAGCTCGACGCCTTCGTCTCGCCCTTCGGCGCCGTGTCGTTCTTCTCCAGGATGCGCGTCGCCTTCAGGATCTCGATCGCCCGCTGGAGCTGGACGTCCTTCTTGAGGTCGGCCACCTCGCGGCGCCCGATCTCGATCCCCTCGCCCTCCTGGTCCCCGATGCGCTGCTCGCGGGGCGACTTCCCCTGGAGCATCTGCTCGCGCTCGGCCGGCGTGAGGGGCTTCACCTCCTGCTTGGGCAGCTCCACGACGATGTCCGGCATGATCCCCGTCCCATGGATGGACCGCCCCTTCGGCGTGAAGTACTTCGCCGTCGTTAGGCGCAGCCCCGAGCCGTCGGAGAGCGGGATCACCGTCTGGACCGACCCCTTCCCGAACGTCTTGGTGCCCAGGAGCACCGCCCGCTTCCAGTCCTGCAGGGCCCCCGCCACGATCTCCGAGGCGCTGGCCGAGCCTCCGTTCACCAGCACCACCATGGGGAGCTTCGGGAAGCCGTTCGTATGCTCCGCCGTGAAGCGGAGGTCCTGGTTCTTCTGGCGCCCGCGCGTGTAGACGATGAGCTGCCCCTTGTCCAGGAACATGTCCGACACCGCCACCGCCTGATTCAGGAGCCCGCCCGGGTCGTTCCGCAGGTCCAGGATGAGCGCCGTGGAGCCGCCCTTCTGCGCCTGCTCCAGCACATGCTCCAGATCCTTGGCCGTGCGCTCCTGGAACGAGACGATCCGGACGTAGTAGATGCCGTCCCCCAGATCCTTGGAGCGGATGCTCCTGACCTCGATCACCTCGCGGACCAGCCTGACGTCGAACGGCTCGGGCGTCCCCTCGCGCAGGATGCTGATGGTCACCTTGGAGCCCTTCGGGCCGCGCAGCTTGTGGACGGCGTCCATCAGGGTCAGGTCCTTGGTGAGCTGCCCCTCGATCTTGATGATGCGGTCGCCGGGCAGAATCCCCGCCCGGTCGGCGGGGGTCCCCTCAATGGGGGCCACCACCGTGAGCAACCGGTCCTTCACCGTGATCTCGATCCCCAGGCCGCCGAAGCTGCCCTGCGTCTCGACCTGCATCTCCCGGAAGGCCTCGGGGGGCATGAAGGAGCTGTGGGGGTCCAACGTCTCCAGCATCCCCTTGACCGCCCCGTACAGCAGGTCCTTGGCGTTGACCTCGTCCACGTAGTTCCCCTGGACCAGGGAGAGGATCTCGGTGAAGACCTTGAGCTTCTCGTACGTATCCTCGATGGCCGTGGTGCCGTGCTGGACACCCCCGGTCAGGATGAGGAGCGCCAGGGTCACCCCGACGACCATCCCTTTCCACCATCCGTGTCCTCTTGCGGGAAGCATAGACCGTTCCTCCCTCACCGATGCCGCCGATCCCCCCGCCCCCGGATCCATCGCCGCGCCGGGCACCATCGCCCGGCGAGCCCCGCGCGCGGAGCCCATCGTCCTAGCGCTCGCGGGGCTGGAGCCACGCCAGCGGGTCTTGCGGTTTCCCCTTGTGCCGGAGTTCGAAATAGAGCTGCGGGCCCTCCAGCGACCCGCTGTCCCCGACCTTTCCGATCACGTGTCCGCCCCTCACGGCCTCGCCGGCCTTCACCAGGATATCCGAGGCGTGGGCATACAGGGTGAAGTATCCGCTGCCGTGGTCCACAATGATCAGCCGACCGTACCCCTTGAACCAATCCGCGTAGATCACCGCGCCTTCGGCCACGGCCACGATGTCTTTGCCCTGGGCCGCGGCGATCTCGATCCCCCGGTTGAAGGTCACCGTCCGGAACCGCGGGTGCTCCTGCCGGCCGAAGGTGGAGGCGAGAGCGCCGCTCGCCGGCCAGGGGAGCTTCCCCTTCAGCCGCGTGAACCGGCCGTCGTCCTGGATATCGGGCGCCTCCTCCTTCCCGGGGGCCTCCCGTCGGGGGGCGGGGCGGCTTTGCCGTCGCTGGCGCTCCTCCTCGCTCTGCAGTCGCGCGAGGAGGGCCTGGAGGTCCTTGGCCGACGCCTCCAGCTCCTTGGCGGCGGCGAGATGCCCGGCCTTCTCCTCGCGGACGCTGGCCAGGAGCACCCGCCGCTTCCGCTGCTCCTCCACGATCTGGTTGCGGGTGGCGGACGCCTTTTCGCTCGCCTCCGCCACCTCCTTCTTGTGCCGCTCCAGCTCCGCCCGCTTCTGCGAGAGATCGGTCAGCGAGACGCTGTAGGCCTGCATCAGCCGGCGATCCTGGGACGCCAGGGCCGACAGGTACTTGAGGCGCCGCCCCGCCCCCGAGAAGTCTTCGGCCGAGAGCAGCATCCGCACGTACCCCAGCCGCCCCTGCTTGTACATGGCCCGCAAGCGCCGCTTGAGGAGCGTCCGGCTGCGGGTAAGGCGTCCCTCGGTGGCGCCGATCCCTTTGGTCAGCTTGGCGATGCGCAGCCCGCTCGTCTTGAGCTTCTCCTCCAGGTCCCGCAGGAGCTTC
>JBGPQZ010000159.1:0-7082 GCA_041489335.1 Methylomirabilia bacterium | reverse complement strand
CGGCTTGATACCGTGGACCCACGGCTGGTGTGCCACCACCGCCTTGTTGTAGTTGAAGAACCAGAACGGCGCGGCGTCCTTGAACAGGGCGTCGGCCTTCCGGACGATCTCGTTCCGCTTGGCCGTGTCTCGTTCCTTGCGCGCCGCGTCCAGGAGCTTGTCGAACTCGGGGTTGTTGTAGGCCACGGCATTCCCCGCCGTGGGCGGGTTCGTGGACTCAAATCGGGCCAGGGCCTGCAGGGAATCCCCGCCGGCGCCGCTCGACAACGACCAGATGAAGGCCTGGTAGTCCAGCTTCTGCATCCGGGCGGACAGCGCCGCCCCCTCGAGCTGCTGCGGCTTCACCGTGACGTTGATCTGCTTCAGGAAGGGCATGATGGCCTCGACCACCGGGATGCCCCACGACTCGTTGCTGGTCCCGAGACACTCGAAGCTGAAGCCCTTCTCGTACCCCGCCTGCTTCATCAGCGCCTTGGCCTTCTCGACGCTGTACTCATACCCCTTGGCCTTCGGATCGAAGGCCGGCGACGTGGACGGTAGGTAGCCGATCGCCGGGTAGGCCTTGTCCTTCAGCAGGCGCTGGATGATCAGCTTGGAGTCGATGGCATGGTTGATGGCCTGCCGCACTTCCTTTTTCTTGAACGGCTCGAAGTTCGGGTTGAAGCCGATGATGCGGGTGAACAGCTCGGCCACCTCGACCAGGTTCTTGGAGATCTGCGGGTCGGCCTTGTAGGTCGGATACTGCGCCGCCCCGACCACCGTGGCGTCCAGCTCCTTGGCCCGGAACGCGGCGTCGCGCGCGGCGCCTTCGGGCATGACCTTGTACACGACCTTGTCCAGGTAGGGCTTCCCATTTTCGTAGAAGTCGGGGTTCTTCACCACGACGAGCTCGCTGCCCTTTACCCACTTGGAGAACTTGAACGGCCCGAGCCCCACCGGATCGCTGCCGAAGGCGTCGCCCTTCTTCTCCACCTCTTCCCTGGGCAGGATGGCGGTGCCGCCCTCGTACAGGGTGTAGGCTGGATCCACCGGCCGGTCCATGGTGATCTCGAGGGTGAACTCGTTGATCTTCCGGAGGCCGGCAATCTTCGTCGCCTTGCCGTCCTCGAAGTCCTTGGCGCCCTTGATAACCCGGACGAAGCGGGCGGATGGCGAGACGGTCTTTGCGTTCATGATCCGCTCGTAGCTCCAGATGATGTCGTCCGCGGTCATCTGCCGCCCGTTGTGGAACTTGACCCCCTTCTTCAGCGCGATCTTGTAGACCAGCCCGTCCGAAGAAACCTCGGCCTTGTCCCCGAGTTCCAGCTTGGGTCGGTTGTACTCGTCGTCCCAGCTGTAGAGGCTGTGATGAATATTGATGGTGACGATATGGTCGTTGGTGTTGGACGTGCGGTGGGGATCCAGCGAGAACACGTCTCCGCCATACGGCACCACGAAGTTGAACGTCCCGCCCGACCGCGCGGCGGAAGCCACGCCCGCCATCGTGCCGAGCACCAAGAGCGCCACCGCCCAGGCTACACACAGTTTCTTCATCGAGACAATCCTCCGTTGCGTTGAGGGGCGACCGCCGCCGAATCGGTGAGACCGACCCGACGGTCCCCCCGTTTCCGACCCAAATCGGGTACGCTGCCGCAAGCTTTCCCGCTCGCGGCAGGGCGTTCCCGTTGGCTGATGGGAATGAGCTTCTGGGGTGGGCTTGCTTGGAGGCCCGTGGACAGTCAAGGCGCCTCACCGAAGATGAATCGGATGCCGCGAGTCGGCTCGGAACGCACGGACCTCGGAAGCCGAATTAGCATCGCCCAGACCGTTGGCTGTGTCAAGGATGAAAAGAAAAAGATGCGGCAGGACGGCACAGAAACGCCTCGAAACGGCGGATGGGATTCCGCGCCGGCCAGATCTCGCTGGCGGTTATTTCGCTGGTCGCCCCCCTTAGGCGTCGCATTTGAGCAGCACCTTGACCCCCCGCTTCTGCTCGCACAGGTCAAAGCCGTCCCGCCATCGCTCCAACGGCAGGATATGGCTGATGACGGGCTTGATGTCCACCTTCCCCTGCCCCAGGATTCGCACGGCCCGGTCCCAGGTCTTCAAGGAATGGCCGACGCTCCCGTAGAGCTGAAGCCCCTTGAAGATGATGCTGTCCACATCCACCGGAACCGCCTTTCCCGGGATGCCCAACTGGAGGTACTTCCCCCGGTTCTTGACCGCCTTGATGCAGCTCGCGATGGACGAGGCTGCGCCGGCACACTCCACGGCGATGTCCACACCCGTACCGCCGGTCTCCCGGTCCACCACCACCTGCAGGTCGGTCGCGCCCACGTCCACCACCACGTCCGCCCCCAGCCTCTTGGCCAGGGCCAGCCGCTCGGCATCCGCCCCGGCCCCCGCCACGATCACCTTGCAGCCGTGCGCCAGGATCATGATGAGGCAGAGGAGGCCGATCGGTCCCGGACCGGAGAGCAGCACGGTATCCCCGACACTGAAGCCGGTGACCTCGTTGACGGCCTGCACCGCAACGGCAAACGGCTCGACCAGCGCCGCCGCCTCCAGGGTCGTCGAGTCGGCGATCCGATAGACCATGTCCTCGCGGACGACCACATACTTGGCGAATCCCCCGTTGGTGCCGTGCCCCATGCCCCGCCGGGCGGAGCAGAACATGTAGTAGCCTTGCGTGCAGTGCTCGCAGGTGCCGCACGTCACCATGGTGGAGCCCAGCACCGCGACCCGATCCCCCGGCGTGGCCTGCTTCACCTGGGATCCAACCTCGACGACGGTCCCGGCGAACTCATGGCACAGGATCACCGGCGGGTTATTCGGGAACGTGTCCTTGTAGACGTGTAGATCCGTCCCGCAGATCCCGCCGTACTTGACGGCGACCTTCACCCCCGTCGGCGTGCACGCCGGCTCTGGGACCTCCACGATCTCCACATTTCCCACCCCAGGCCTGGTCTTCATCAGCGCTTTCATCTTCTTCCCTCACCGCTTGTTGGGTTCGGGCTCCCGGGCTATGCGCGAGCCAGCGAATGCCGCGCACCCCGGCTATTTCTTCGCTTCGAGCGCCGCCCGGGCCGCCTCACAAACCGCTTCGGCCGTGAGGCCGTAGCGCGGGAACAGTTCCTCCAGGGGCCCCGACGTCCCGAACTCATCTCGGATGCCGACGCGGCGCAGGGGGACCGGGCAGGCGTCGCCCAGGGCCTCGGCGACCGCGCCACCCAGACCGCCCAGGACCGTATGGTTCTCCGCCGTCACCACGGCCCCGGCACGCCGGGCCCGGGCCACGATCAGGTCCGCGTCCAGCGGCTTGATCGTGGAGATGTTGATCACATCGGCCTCGACTCCTTCCGCTGCCAGGATCTCTGCCGCCTGCAGGCAGCGCGAGACCATCAGGCCCGAGCCGATCAGAGTGACGTCGCGCCCCTCGCGGAGCAGGGTCGCTCGGCCGAGGTGGAACTCATAGCCGCCGGGCGAGACGCGGGGAACGGGTCCCCCGATGTCGCCTCGCACCAGGCGGAAGTAGACAGGGCCGCGATGGGCGACGACGGCGGGAAGGGCTTGGGCCATCTCCATCGCGTCCGCCGGCTCCACGACCGTCAGGTTGGGGATGGAGCGCATGACGGCCAGGTCCGAGATCATCTGGTGAGTGGCCCCCGTGTTCGGGCTGGTGAGGCCCGCGTACAGGCCGCACACCTTGACATTCAGTCCGGCATAGGCCACCTGGATGGTCACCTGGTCCAGGGCGCGGCGCGCCGAGAAGCAGGCGAAGAGGGGGACGATGGGAACGAACCCCATCCGGGCGAGGCCGGCGGCGAAGCTCACGGCGTTCTGCTCGGCGATGCCGAGGTCGATGAATCGCTCCGGCAGGGCCTTGGCGAACAGACTGGCAGCCGTGGGCATGGCCGTCTGGCAGTCCAGGACGACCACATTCGGGTTCGCTCGCCCGACGGCGACCAGCGCTTCTCCGAAGAGCTGCCGGATGTTTCCCTGCGAGACGCCGTACATGGCGAGGTTGGCCGTGCTCATCGCGCCACCTCCGCCATGGCCGCCCGGTACTGCTCGTCGGTCATGTGCCCGGCGTGCCAGCCGTCGCTTCCCTCCATGAAGGAAACGCCCTTGCCCTTCACCGTGTGGGCGATGACCAGGCGGGGCTTGCCTGGGGCGGTCTCCGGTCGCCGGGCGGTTTCCAGGACGTCGATGAGGGCCGGGAGGTCGTGGCCGTCCACCTCCAGCACGTGCCAGCCGAAGGCCGCCCACTTGGCCCCGAAGGGGTCGAGGTTCATCACTGCGTTTCGCGGGCCGGTCACGAAGCGGTTGTTATCGTCCACCACGGCCACCAGGTTATCCAGGCCGAAGTGGGCGGCGGCCATGGCAGCCTCCCAGGTCTGGCCCGCGGTACACTCGCCGTCGCTCAGGACGGCGAAGATCCCTATCGGCGAGGCGCCCTCGTGCCGCGTCCGATAACGGCTCCCCCACGCCATCCCGACCCCCGCCGACAGCCCCATCCCCAGCGAGCCGGTGGGAATCTCCGCCCCGGGGGTGTCCATGTTGACGTGCTCTTGCAGGATGGCGTGCGGCCGATTGAAGGAGTCGAAGAGCCGCTCTCGCGGGAAGAAGCCGCGCCAGGCCATGGCCACGTACATGGCGGCCGAGGCGTGCCCTTTGGAGAGGATAAAGCGATCACGGGCCGGCCACTCGGGGTTCTGGGGATCCAACCGCAGCGTGTGAAAGAAGAGGACCGCCAGTACCTCCACCAAGGACAACTCGCCGCCGATGTGGCTGGACCCCGTGCCCGAATGCCTGGTCAGATCCAGGAGGTCCCGTCGGAACTGTCCGCAGAGCCAGCGCAGCGTGTCCAGATCCGCCGGCACCGGGATCGCATCCGGCGCGCGCCCGGCGCCGCCCGCTCGATTCCTCTCCATGCGACTCCTTTCGTTGGGCAAGATCCCTCCCGCTTTTGTGATCCCGACTCCGAAGCGGCCGCCGAGCAGCTGATTGACACCAGCGCTTCTTGACGTGTCGCGGTCCGGAGTATGTCCCCGGCTTTCGCCCACCGTCAAGGCGATACGTCCGCGACTCGCGGCACGTCCGAAAGAACATCCAAACCAACTTGCGGCTGAGAGCAGGTCGGCGTTGACTGGGGACGATGTGGGGACGTGAACGCGCGGGAATGATTGAAGACCACGAGAGGCGAGCGGCGGGATACATGAAGCAGGTGGCGCAGGCCATCGGATCTCGCTGTTCCAGGAACCTCTCCGGAAACGAGGTCTCTGCGCCTGGCCGCCTGAGAAGTGCAGCGGTGAAGCGGCCCTGACGGCCTACTCCACCGTGACGCTCTTGGCCAGGTTCCTCGGCTGGTCCACGTCGCAGCCCTTGCGCACCGCGATGTGGTAGGCCAGAAGCTGCATGGGGATGGCGAGGAGCACCGGGGTCAGGAGGTGGGAGGTCTTCGGCACGGCCAAGCAGTGGTCCACCTTGCTCGGCAGCTCCGTGTCCCCCTCCGCGCAGACGGCGATCACGATCCCGTCCCGCGCCTTCACCTCCTGGATGTTCCCCTGGATCTTCTCGTACACCCGATCCTGCGGGGCCAGGATCACCACCGGCATCTCCTCGGTGATGAGCGCGATGGGCCCGTGCTTCATCTCGCCCGCAGGGTATCCCTCGGCGTGGATGTAGGAGATCTCCTTCAACTTGAGGGCCCCCTCCAGCGCGATGGGGTAGTTGATGCCGCGCGCCAGGTAGAGGAAGTCCGTCTTGGTGTGGTACTGCTGGGCCAGCCGCTCCGCCTCGGTGTCCAGATGGAGGACGGTCTCGATCTGCTGGGGCAACCGCACCAGGTCCGCCAGCAGCGTCTGCATGCGCGCGTCGTCCAGCACCCCGCGCCGCCGGCCGAGGTAGAGGGCGAACAGGTACAGGGCCGCGAGCTGCGCGGTGAAGGTCTTGCTGGCCGCCACGCCGATCTCCGGACCGGCGTGGGTGTAGAGGACCCCGTCCACCTCGCGCGTGAGCGAGCTCCCCACCACGTTGCAGATGGCCGCGGTGCGGCACTCCCGCGCCTTGGCCTCCTTGATCCCCGCCAGGGTGTCCAGCGTCTCCCCCGACTGGCTGATGGCCAGGACCAGCGTGTGCTCCCCGACCACCGGGTCGCGGTAGCGGAACTCGGAGCTGTAGTCCACCTCCACCGGGACGCGGCAGAGCTCCTCGATCATGTACTTGCCGACCAGGCCCGCGTGCCACGCCGTGCCGCAGGCGATCAGGACGATCTTGTCGATCTCGCCCAGGTGCTCCTCGAGCTGCTCCATGCCCTCCAGGAAGATCGTCCCGGAATCCTCCGAGAAGCGCCCGCGAATCGTGTCCCGCACGGCGCGCGGCTGCTCGTAGATCTCCTTCAGCATGAAGTGCTTGTAGCCCCCTTTCTCCGCCAGGATGGGGCTCCACAGGACTTTCTCCACCGCACGCTGCACCGTCTCGCCGGCGAGCGTCGTGATCTGCACCCCCTCCCGGGTCAGGACGACCATCTCCCCGTCGTTCAGGAAGAGGACATTGCGCGTGTGAGTGAGGATGGCGGG
The DNA here is from genome assembly GCA_041489335.1 of Methylomirabilia bacterium. GTDB lineage: Bacteria > Methylomirabilota > Methylomirabilia > Methylomirabilales > 2-02-FULL-66-22 > 2-02-FULL-66-22. Next base: position 522 of record JBGPQZ010000159.1, on the reverse strand, counting down.
GATGTCCGAGGCGAAGAAGAAGTCGCCCTCCCCCAGCCCCACCACCAGCGGGCTCTGGCAGCGGGCCCCCACGATCCGGCCCGGGTCCCCCCTCCAGAGGACGCCGATGGCGTAGGCCCCGGTCACGTCGTTGAGCGCCCGGCGGACCGCCCGCTCGATGTCCGGATCCTCCCGGAGGTACTTCTCGATGAGGTGGGCGATGACCTCGGTGTCGGTCTCGGAGCGAAAGAGGTGGCCCTCGGCGATGAGCTTCTCCTTGAGAGCCAGGTAGTTCTCGATGATCCCGTTGTGGACGACCACCAGATCCCCGCTGCAGTCGGTGTGCGGGTGGGCGTTCTCCTCGCTGGGGCGGCCGTGCGTGGCCCAGCGCGTATGCCCGAGGCCCACGGTCCCCGTCAGGTTCGCGCCCCAGACGGCGTTCTCCAGCTCCTTGATCTTCCCGACCGAGCGGTGGACCACCATCCGGCCCTGCTCCAGCACGGCCAGTCCGGCGGAGTCGTAGCCGCGGTACTCCAGCCGCTT
>JBGPQZ010000158.1:0-7105 GCA_041489335.1 Methylomirabilia bacterium | reverse complement strand
CCACCCGATGGGATATCCGGGGCCCACACCCCGCCAGGGCAAAACCGACCAGGCTGACAACCAGGAGGACACGTGCTCTTGCCGCAGGCATGGTAACCCTCCTTTCCCCTCAAGACCCGGACAACTCGGCAACCAGCCGATGGTACCCGGAGACTCGCTCCTCACGCATGGGCGAGCCCAGAGAATCCCCGCCCCGGCACGATGCACCCCAGCACGCGGGCACCCCGGGCACCCGTCACGGCAGGCAGATTGCCCGGCCGCCCCGTGGCGGTCCAGTAGGCCAGAATGGCGAAGGCCACCGCCTCGACGGCGCGGCCCGGAAAGCCGAGCGCCTCCGCGGGACGGACGGCCTGCCCCGGCAACGCCTTCGCCAGGCGCCGCATCAGGAAGCCGTTCTGCGCCCCGCCGCCCATCACGATCAACTCGTCCATCGCCGTGGCCGGAAAGACGAAGGCCCGCAGGTTCTCCGCCACCGCCTCGACCGTGAAGGCAGCCAGCGTGGCCAGCCCGTCCACCGGCCGGCGGCCGGCCCCACGCAGCTCCTCACGAAATGCAGCCACGAAGGCCGGGCCGAACGTCTCGCGCCCCGTGGACTTGGGCGGCGGCTTCCGGACGAATGGATGCTGCAGGAGCCGCTCCAAGAGGTCCGGCTGGACTTCCCCCGTCATCGCCAGGCGGCCGTCCACATCATAGCCGCAGGCCGCGAGGCCGGTCAACCGCACGAACGCGTCCAGGAGGACGTTGCCCGGCCCGGTGTCGAAGCCGGCGACGCCCGTCACGTCACTTCGTGCCGGCAGGACCGTGACGTTCGCGATCCCGCCGAGATTCAGGATCACCCTCCCCCGCAGGGCGTCCGCGAACAGCAGGGAGTGCGTGAGCGGCGTGAGCGGGGCCCCCTCGCCCCCGGCCGCCATGTCCCGCGGCCGGAAGTTCGCGACGGTGGTGACGCCGGTGCGCTCGGCGATCACCGCCGGCTCCCCGATCTGCAGCGTGGACCGGACCGCACGGCCCCCCTCGGCCCTGGGCACGGGCAGGTGGTGGATCGTCTGGCCGTGGGACCCGATCAGATCCACCTCACTCAGCGGAACGGCCGCCCGATCCGTGATGGCCACCGCCGCCTCGGCGAAGAGTTCGCCGAGATAGGCGTTCAGGTGGCAAACCTCCGCCGTGCTCCCCCCGGAGGCCGCGGCCAGGATGCGCTCCCGCAGGCCGCCGGGATAGGGAAAGGTCTCGAAGGCGAGCAGGCGCACGGTCGGCCGGTCGCCCCGGGCAACGATCTCCACCACGGCGGCATCGACGCCGTCGGCCGACGTGCCGGACATCAGGCCGATGACCTTCATCCCGACGCTCCGTGGGGCCGCCTAGGCCATCCCCGGTCCCTTGACCTGTCCGCGAAACTCCGCCGCGACGCGCTCCACCGCCGTGGGGTTCGTCAGCAGGTCCACCGCCGTCATGGCCATGGCCTTGGCCGCCAGGAGCATGCCGCGGTGGCCGGCCTCCGAGGTCGCCGCCTCGGCGAAGGCCGCCATGTGCGCGTTCACCTCCCGGGGGCAGATCTGGAGCATCGGCTGGATCGTGGGGACCACCTGGCTCACGTTGCCCACGTCCGTCGAACCCAGCTCCCGATCAATCGGCCCCTGGTCCACCGGCTCGCCCAGGAACTCGAGGTTGCGCTGGAACATCTCGGCCAGCGTGTAGACCGGCTTGTAGGGGTGGTAGTCCTTGCTGGCCGAGGTGAGCTTCACCCGGCAGCCGGTCGCCTGGCCCGCCGCCTCGCAGCAGCCGACCACGCGCCCGAACAGTTCGTCCATGTAGGCCAGATCCAGGGCCCGGACGTAGAAGCGGGCCGCCGCGTAGTCCGGGATGATGTTCGGGGCCTGGCCGCCGTGGGTGATGATCCCGTGGATGCGCGCGTCCGACCGCACCTGCTGCCGCAGGACGCCGACGCCGGTGTATGCCAGGACCGCGGCGTCCAGGGCGTTGATGCCCTGCTCCGGGGCGGCCGCCGCGTGGCTGGCCTTGCCGAAGAACTCCACCGTGAGCTCCCGCATGCCCAAGGCCAGCTTTACCATCTCCGTCCGGTTGCTGGGGTGGACCAGCATGGCGGCATCCGTCCCGGCGAAGACCCCGGCATCCACCAGGGCGATCTTGCCGCCACCCTTCTCCTCCGCGGGACATCCGACCACGAGGACCGTCCCGCGCACGCGGTTCAGGACGGACTTCACGGCCAGGGCCGCCCCCAGCGAGGCCGTCCCGATCAGGTTGTGGCCGCAGGCGTGCCCCAGACCCGGCAGCGCATCATACTCGGCCATGAATGCGATGCGCGGGGCGCCCGACCCGGCCACGCCGGTGAACGCCGTGGGCAGGTCCGCCGCGCCGCGCGTCACCGCGAACCCCTGCTCTTCCAGGACACCCGTCAGGAGATCCGCCGCCTGGTGCTCTTCGTACGCCAGTTCGGGGTGCGCGTGGAGGAATCGGCTGACCGCAAGGAGATCCGGCCCCAACCGGTCCACCTCGCCCTGCACCTGCATCTTGATGCGTTGCACTTCTTCCTGGCTCGCCACGGTGAGCCTCCTTTACGTTCAATGGGGCAACGTCCGCTCCCTCGTGCTGCCTCTGGAAGACGGCTACGCGCGGACACCCCTTCGCCCGGCATGGGGATTCCGAACGTCAGGGCGTGAACTGTGAAGATACCATGCGGCCACATTGCGATACAAGGGTCCGGCAAGCCGGGAGGCCCCGGGGGGTGGAGAATTCTTGTTGACAACCAAACATATGTTTGGTATTGGTGAGCCATGCGCTGTCCAGGGTGCACCACCCCGCAAGGGACCGACGAGGTCCAAGGCTTCCCCACCCCGCCGGAGGGCGGAGGAAGCCCCGCGCCGCTCCTGGAGCGATTCGAAACGCGGGATCGAGTCCGGGGATTCCTCTCGCTGTTGACCGGACCCGCGTCCATCCTGGATCTGGGGACGACGCTGGCCGGCCAGGCGACTCTCTGCGGGCTCACCGTCCTCTACGTGGATGGGGCCAATGCCTTCGATCCTTACATCCTCGCACGGCTTGCCAAGGGCGCCGGGCAGCCGCCCAAGGCGATCCTCATGCGCCTGCGCCTCTCGCGCGCCTTCACCTGCCATCAACTGGAGACCCTGATCGTGGAACGGTTGCCCTCGTCCATCGCCCGCTACCGCCCCGGCCTGGTGGTGGTCTCCGGCTGGAGCCATCTGTTCCACGACGAGAACGTCCCCACGCGCGAGGCGTTCCGCCTGCTCCAGAACACCGCGCGGCGGCTCCACGCCCTGGCCGAGGCCGGCCAGTCCATTCTAGCCACCCATCCCGAAGAGCCGGCGACGGTGCGGCTGCGACCTCTGGGCGAGATCGTGACGTCTGCCGCCGACACCGTCATGCGCCTCCGCGAGGAGAACGGCACGCTGCTGGCGATCCAAGAGAAGCCGGCGACCCCGCACGGGGCCCGCGCGTTCCGGATTCCGGACGGGCACGGCTTCCTGTGGGCGCGCGGGCATCATCCGCCGACATCGCCGGCGGCCTATCCCACCTCCGGCCGTTAGCGTGTCGTGTGGCTCGCGGCTCGTTCCGTGTTACGTTTCACGCTCCTCGGTCCACGCTTCACGCTTCACGAGGTTCACTATGGGCAGAACCGTCGCACCGTTCAGCCGGGTCCTGGAGGCCGAGTTCGAGAGCTGGAGCAAGTTTCGCCGGGCCCTGCGCCGCGAGGATCAGGAGGCCCTGGACGGCCTCTTCGCCGCCGCCAAGTACCACCTGGCCGCCATGGTCTATGCCTCGCGCCTGACGCCGCTGGAGGCGATCCTCATGGGCATCCTGGTGGAGCACCAGAAGGCCATCACGCAGTTAAAAGCGCGCCTGCGTGAATTGGAAGGAACCAAGAGCGCTGAGGGATGAGCATGCTGTTCGCATACGCCGAACCTGAATCCGCTGCGAAGGGGATCGAGCGGCTCGCCCGCGAGGCCACGCCGCTCCTCGAGAAGCGCCAGGTCGAATACCTCGGCATCGAGGCGCGGAGTCTGCTGAATCGCTGCGCGAGCGACCGCATGCCCTTCGCCTGGACCATCAACCCCTACCGTGGATGCGAGTTCGGCTGCCGCTACTGCTACGCGCGTTACACGCACGAGTTCATGGGCCTTGCCCGGTGGGAGGATTTTGAAGAGAAGATCTACGTGAAGCGCGGGGCCGCCCGGATCCTCACCCGCGAGCTCATCCTGCGACGCCTGAACGGCCAGAGCATCGCGCTGGGTACCGCCACCGACCCGTACCAGCCGGCGGAGCGCCGCTTCCGCGTGACCCGCAGCCTGCTCGGCGTGCTGGCGCAGGCCAGCGACCTGCGTCTTTCCATCACGACCAAGAGCGACCTCGTCGTCCGCGACATCGATCTCCTGCGCCGGATCACCCTGCGGAACAGCCTCCAGGTCAACCTGACCGTGACCACGCTGGACCGGGATCTCAGCCGCATCCTGGAGTGTCGCGCCCCCATGCCGGAACTCCGGCTACAGGCCCTCACGCACCTGCGCGAGGCGGGCATCCCGGCCGGCGTGACCCTCTCGCCCATCCTGCCGGACATCACGGACGACCGGGCCGGCCTGGAGGTAGTGATCGCCGCCGCGAAGGCGCACGGCGCCGTTCACGTCTTCTGGAACGTCCTCTTCCTCAAGCCGTCCGCCCAGCAGGCCTTCCTCCCGTTCCTCGCGCAGCACTTCCCACACCTGCGAAAGCGGTACACCGCCCGCTTCGCCCGCGCCGCCTTCTTGGACCGCGCGTACACGGACCGGATCGGCCACCTGATCGCCGAGTTGAAGCGCGAGCACGGCCTCCCCGACCGCCCCGCCTTCGAGATACCTTCGTCCATCCACGACACCGCCGTCGAGGCCGAGCAACTTCCGCTCCTGCGACTTGATCCGCCACAACATGCGGGGACCCAAGGGGTACGGGAACCACAGATTTCGCAGATGACGAAGATTCGTCCGGGAAGAGGGCAGCCGAAAGACGCCTGTTGGTCGATGAGTCCATCTGGGTTATAGTTGGAGCCACTCGCTGCAGGAGGCTTTGAGACCCATGCCTCCAGAGAGACTGCGCTTCGTCACCGACGACGGCCTTCTCACACCCGACGTAGGTTCGTGGGCACTCCAAAAGTATCGCCTTCTCGATCTTTACAACGTTCTGTTCTCCAGGAGCATGAAGTACCAGTGGGGTTGCCGGGTGTACATAGATCTGTTCAGCGGCCCCGGCTACGCCAAGATCCGCGGAACTAACCGCGTGGTCGAGACTTCACCTCTGATTGCACTGCGAGTTTCCGATCGCTTCGACAAGTACATCTTCTGCGATCAAGGCTCAGAGAATCTATCGGCACTTCGCGCCCGCGTGGAGCGTGAGCTCCCGGATGTAAGTCCGGACTACATTGTCGGAGACTGCAATGAAATGGTCCCGAGAATTACCGAACGGATTCCAAAGGCCTCGAAGGGGAAGTCCGTTCTCGCATTCTGTTTCGCAGACCCCTTCGGAATGGACGACCTGAAGTTCAAGACCATACAAACTCTCAGCAGTCGATCTCGCATGGATTTCTTGATCCTTCTAGCACTGGATATGGATGCGAATCGCTTTCAGTCCTTGTATGTCAAGGATTCGAATCCCGTCATTGACGAATTCCTCAATAATCCCTCCTGGCGATCCAAGTGGTCGGCAGCTCAAGTGAAGCGAATCGACTTCCGGGTTTTCCTGGCGCGGGAGTTTGCCTCCCGGATGGTCGGCCTCGGATATCTGCCAGCGGGCCTCGACCGCATGAAAGAAGTGCGGTCTGACGAGAAGAACCTGCCGCTGTACCACCTCGCGTTCTTCTCAAAGCACCCCCTAGGCTACCAGTTTTGGGATGAAGTCCTCAAGTACGGGACGGACCAACTCTCGCTCTCGTTCCAGTAAGGACACGCTTGTGGCTCTAAACAGCTCCATCGAATGGACTGAAGGAACCTGGAACCCCGTCACCGGCTGCACGAAGGTCAGCCCGGGGTGCAAGCATTGCTACGCCGAGCGGATGGCGACGCGGCTCGTAGGGATGGGGCAGCCACGCTATCGTAACGGCTTCGAGGTCACCCTGCAGCCCGATCTCGTTCGGCTGCCTCTTCGCTGGCGACGGCCACGGGTCATCTTCGTCAACTCGATGAGCGATCTCTTCCATGAGGATATTCCAGACTCGTTCATCATAGACACCTTCCGCACCATGGCGGAGGCCCACTGGCACACCTTCCAGATCTTGACCAAGCGCGCCGATCGGTTGGCCGAAATGAGCAGCCGTCTGCCTTGGCCGATCAACGTGTGGATGGGCGTCAGCGTTGAGTCACCGAAGTACCTCGACCGCATCGAACGCCTCCGCGCAGTGCCCGCGGCCGTACGATTCCTTTCGCTCGAGCCCCTCCTGGCCCCCATCTCGTCCCTTCCGGTTGATGGCATTGACTGGGTCATTGTCGGCGGGGAATCCGGTCCGGGTGCTCGGCCGATGGCCGCCGATTGGGTTCGGCAGATTCGCGACCGGTGCGCGAGGAATGGAGTTGCATTCTTCTTCAAGCAATGGGGAGGTACTCGCAAGAAGCAAGCTGGCCGCCTCCTGGATGGCCGCACCTGGGACGAAATGCCAGCATCTGTCCTGCGCCAACCATGGGAAGACGGTTCTCGCTTGATCTCCGATGATCGCGGTCCTATGCGGACTACCGACCTTGCCACACGACCCTGTTCGATCTGAGGGGTGTCCGCGGGAGGAGGAGGATATGCGACCACCAAGACGCCCTCGTCGGCCAAAGGTCCCAAGTGTTCTGCCCACACCGCCGGCCGGAGTCGAAACCGTCGCTGGCGTGTGCTGGTATCGCCAAGACCAGTACGAGCGGCTCCTGGCGTGTGCCGATGACCGGGACAAGCTCGAAGACACGTGGGCCGAATGGCAGATCACGGCCGAGCGGGCCATCCGGCGGTACCGGTCCATGGGGCTGGACCTCCGCAAGGTGGAAATTGACCTGGACGATCTCCTCGCCTACTGCCGTGCCGAGGGGTGCCCGAACGACGCCGCCGCGCGTGCCGCCTACGTAGT
>JBGPQZ010000157.1:0-7111 GCA_041489335.1 Methylomirabilia bacterium | reverse complement strand
CTCAAGCGGGGCGCGGCGGCGCTGCAGGAGGCCGGACTCACCAGCCTGGTCACGCTGGGCCCCGGCTCCGCCGAGCGGTTGCCGTTCCGGGACGACGAGTTCGACCTGACGATGGGGGTGATGCTCTTCCATCACCTGGTGGAGGTGCCGCCGGCCCTCCGGGAGATGGCCCGGGTCACGAAGCCCGATGGGAAACTCCTGGTGGTGGACTGGGGACCGACCGCCCACCTCCTCCCCTTCGCCGTCCCCCATCGGGCCGAGGACTTCTTCACGCCACGCGCGATCGAGACGATGCTGGAGGAGACGGGTCTCCTCCCCGCCGTGGAGCAGCACCCGATGTGGTTCGTGGTCGAAGGGAACAGGGTTTGACCCCCCTGCCGGGCGTCCCCGGATGCCGCCGTCCGGAGGTGACCCGGTCGGATCGCAGGGTTCACCCGGGAGGGAATCGGTGAAGAGGGAGAAGGCGGCGCGCGCCCCGATCGACGTCCTGGTGGTGGGCGCCGGGATGCACGTGTGTGGCCGCGGCACGCAGACCTGCGGGACGGTCCTGCCCGCCGTCGTGCAGGCGGCGCGGGGCGGGCTGGTGGGCCGCATGCTGATCGCGGCCACCAGCGCGGGGTCGGTGGAGGCGTTCCAGGACAAACTGGCCGGCCTGAACCGGCAGCTCGGGACGTCGGCCCGGTTCGAGGGTTTTCCCCGCGCGGGGACGAATCCCGAGGCCTGGCGGGAGGCTTTGGCCGCGCTGGGGCCGCGGGGTTGCGTGATCATCGTGGTGCCGGACGACCTGCACGGCCCCATCGCGGCCGAAGCGCTCCGGCGACGCCTCCCGGTCCTGGTGGAGAAGCCGCTCACGCCGACCCTGGAGGAGGCGCGAGGGCTGGTGGCCCTGGCGCGCGAGCTGGGGGTGTACGGCGCCGTGGACTTCCACAAGCGCTGGGATCTGATGAACCTGAAGCTCAAGGAGATCATGGCGGACGGCCGGCTGGGCGCGCCGCTCTACGGGATCGTCGAGTACAGCCAGCGCCGGGTGATTCCGGAAGAGATCTTCCGGAGCTGGGTGGAGCGGGCCAACCCCTTCCAATACCTCTGCGTCCACTTCCTGGACGTCCTCCATTTCGCCCTGGGGGCCACGCCCAAGCGGGCCATGGCCGTGGGGCAGAAGCACTACCTCGTGGCGCGGGGCATCGACGCCTACGACGCCGTACAGGCCTGCCTCGAGTGGGACGTGCCGGGCGCGGCGGCGCCCTTCGTCTCCACCTTCGTGGCCAACTGGATCGACCCCAACACGACCTCGGCCCTGTCGTATCAGTCCCTCAAGGTGATCGGCACGGCGGGGCGGTTCGAGAGCGACCAGCGGGACCGGGGGCTCACGGTGATCACGGAGGCGGGCGGGATCGAGACCCTGAACCCCTACTTCACCCAGAGTTACCCGACCCCCGACGGACGGCGTCGCGAGTACAAGGGGTACGGGATCGACAGCGTCCGGACGTTCCTGGAGGACGTGCAGAACCTGCACGACGGCCGGTGCCGCCCGTCCGACCTGGAGCCGCACCGGCCGACCCTCCGGCAGGCGCTGGCCTCCACCGCCGCGGTGGATGCCGTCAACCGGAGCCTGGCCGCGGATGGCGCCTGGGTGCCGGTCGGTTCGGTCGGGTGAGGCGCCGTCGGCGCATAGCTCTTGGCTCATGGGAGCCGGCGAAGAGCCATGCGCCATCAGCCATGAACGAGGTGGAAGGGCGAGCGGGAGGGATGCCGATGCGACAATCCAGACCGCGGCAAGTGCTGAGGGATCGAGTGGCAGTCGTCACGGGGGCTTCCAGCGGGATCGGCCGGGCGATCGCCCTGGGATTTGCCGACGCCGGGGCGGACCTGATCCTCGTCGCCCGCCGCGTCCGGCCGCTGGTGGAGCTGACCCACGCCGTCGAGGCGAAGGGGCGCCGCGCCCTCCTGGTCATCGCCGACGTGGCGGTCGAGCGGGCGGTGAAGAGGATCCTGCACCAGGCCGACATCGTCTTTTCCCGGATCGACATCCTGGTGAACAACGCGGGGATGTGCCTGCCGGAGCAGCCGACCCACGAGACGTCCCTGGCCGACTGGGATCGGACGCTGGCGGTGAACCTGCGCGGACCGTTCATGCTGAGCCGCCTGATCGTGCCCCGGATGCTGGGGGCCGGCTACGGTCGCATCATCAACCTGACCAGCAGCTACCAGGCGGAGCCGCGCTACGGGGCGTACAGCGCCACCAAGGCGGCGCTCGCCGCGCTCACGCGGGCCATGGGGCAGGAGCTTCGAGGCAGCGGGGTCCTCGTCAACGCACTGGACCCGGGCTGGGTCCAGAGCGAGATGGCCCCGGACGCTCCGAATCCTCCCGAGTGCGTGGTACCGCTGGCCGTCCGGCTGGCCAGCCTGCCCGCGCGCGGGCCATCGGGGCGGGAATTCGCCGTCCCCTTCAAGGAGTGAGGCATGGCTGAGGTAGAAAACACCCTGGCGGTCTTCATCGATTTCGAGAATCTGGCCCAGGGGTTCAAGCACGGCAAGGAGGACTTCGACATCACCCGGATCCTGGAACGGCTGGTGGAGAAGGGCAAGGTCATCGTCAAGGTGGCCTACGCGGACTGGAGTCGCTTCGCGAAATACAAACAGCAGCTCCACGAGGCGGCCATCGAGTTGATCGAGATTCCCAAGCGGTCCATGACCGGCAAGAACTCGGCCGACATCCGCCTGTGCGTGGACGCCCTGGATCTCTGCTACGCGAAGGAGCACATCGACACCTTCGTGATCGTGTCGGGCGACAGCGACTTCTCGCCCCTCGTCTCGAAGCTGAAGGAGAACGGGAAACGGGTGATCGGGCTGGGCATGAAGGGCTCCACCTCCACCCTGCTCAGCGGCAACTGCGACGAGTTCATCTTCTACGAGAGCCTGGGGATGCCGGATCAGATCACGCCGCCGGGGGCCCGGGAGATCCCCAAGGAGAAGCGCGAGGTCTTCGAGCTCCTCTTCGACACCATCACGGGCCTGATGCGGGAGAACAAGGAGATCCTCTGGTCCTCCATGGTCAAGGACACCATGAAGCGCAAGCGGCCCGCCTTTGCCGAGCGGGCCTACGGCTATCGGACGTTCAGCGACCTCCTGGAGGACGCCCAGAAGCACGGGTTCATCACCCTGCGCACCGATCCGACCAGCGGGACGTATGTCGTGGTGGGATTCACCAAGACGCGCTGACGCGCTGGCCGGGCGGTCGAGGTTCGTCCCTGCCGACCTGTGACGGTTTGGACTTGAATCGTCTCGAGGGGGCTTGCTAGCATCGTCCGGGAGGTTGGACCCTTGCGAAAGGAGTGTCAGATGAAGCGATGGGTGTGGATGGGGGCGCTCGTGGCGGTCTTCGCCGTGGCGACTGTCGCCGCGGCGCAGGAGAACGTGATGGTACTGTACGGCAGCCCGGACCGTGACTGGGTGGCGGCGATCGCCGCCAAGTTCGAGAAGGACACGGGTATCAAGACCCCGTGGATCCGGGCCAGCAGCAACGAGATGTACGCCAAGATCGAGGCGGAGAAGGCGAACCCGCAGGGGGACGTGTGGTTCGGGGGCACCGGCGACCCGCACTTCGCGGCGGCCGAGGCGGGACTGACGGAGCCGTACTGCCCGGGCAACTTTTCGGAGCTGCGCGAGTGGATGCGCGATCCCATCGGCAACTGCCGGGCCATCGGCCTCTACGCCGGCCCGCTGGGGTGGGCGGTGAACGAGGGGGTGCTCAAAAAGCTGGGCAAGCCCATGCCGCAGACCTGGGATGACCTCACCAAGCCCGAGTACAAGGGGCTGATCGCCATCTCGAATCCCACCACCGCCGGCACGGCCTACACGGCCCTCGTGACCTTGCTGCTCCTGAAGGGCGAGGACAAGGGCTGGGACTACCTGGGCAAGTTGCACAAGAACATCGCGCAGTACACCAAGTCGGGGTCGGCCGCGGGCCAGTTGGCCGGGCAGGGCGAGGTGGCCATCGGGATCGTCTTCCTGCACGATTCCGTGATGTTCGCCGAAGAGGGATTCCCCGTGAAGCCGGTCGCCCCCGCGGACGGGACCGGCTATGAGATCGGCGGGATCAGCCTGATCAAGGGCGCACCCCACATGGCCAATGCCAAGAAGTTTATCGACTGGGCGCTGACCCCCGGCACGCAGGCGATTGCCAAGGACTTCCGCTCCTTCCAGCTCCAGTCCAACAAGAGCACCCCGCTTCCGGCTGTGGTCAAGAAGCACGGGATGGATTTCGAGAGCGTGAAGACCATCAAGTACGACTTCCTGTGGGCCTCCAAGAACCGGGAGCGGATCATCAAGCGCTGGTCGGAGCAGATTTTCACGCAAGCGCGCTAAGCACGGTTCATGGCTCCTGGCTTCTGGCTCACGGCGACTTACATCCGCCATCGGCTAGGAGCCAGGAGTTGTGCGTGGAGCTCAGGTGAACGCTGTCCGCAATCCGGCATGTCTGGTGGGTGGACTCGTTCTTCTGGCGACGACGACCGTCGTGCCCTTCGTCTCTCGTCAGGGGCAAGTCCTGCCGTTCGGGAGAGCCGATCTCGCACTCACGCCGCTCACCCTGGCGGGCCAGTTTCCTGGCTTCTGGCTCTTGATCGGGCTGGCGGTGGCGTGGGTCGCGCTGGGATTGCTTTGGCAGGACCGCCCGGATCGTCCGGCGCTCTGGGGTGGACTCCTCGGGTGTCTCCTGACACTCTGGCTGACCGTAGCGGCCGGCGCCAAGCCCTACGCCTTCGGACTAGGCGGCATCCTAGCCCTGACGATTTGCCTGCTGGTGCTCGCCTATGGTCTGTCCCGGGGGGGCTACATCCGGGCGGACACCTTCGTCGCGGCGAGCATCCTGCTCCTGGGGTTCTTCGTCCTGCTCTTCGTCATCTACCCCATCCTCGCGGTTCTCCAGCACAGCGTGATGGATAGCCGCGGCGCGTTCCAGCCGGGCCTGTTCCTGGACACCCTGCGAGGCTACAAGTCCTTCTGGCGCGTGCTGCGCAACAGCCTGGGGCTGGCCGTGTTCGTCGGGGTCGCCTCGACACTGATCGGGCTGGCCTTTGCCCTGGCAGCCACGCGGTCCCGGTCGCGCCTCACCGTCCTGCTGCGGGCCTTCTCCTTATTGCCCATGATCACGCCCCCCTTCGTGGTCGGCCTGGCGATCATCCTGCTCTTCGGCCTGCAGGGGCTCATCACGGGCACGCTGCTGGGACTCAAGACGCGAGGGATCTTCGGCTTCCCCGGCGTGGCCCTGGCCCAAACGCTCTCCTTCGCTCCGGTGGCCTTCCTGGTCATCGCCAGCGTGGTGGAGTCGGTCAATCCGGCCCTGGAGGAGGCGAGCCTGACGCTCAGGGCGGGACGGTGGGAGACGTTCTGGAAGGTCACGCTGCCCCTCCTCAGGCCGGGGGTGGCGAACGCGTTTCTCCTCACGATCGTGGAGTCGCTGGCGGATTTCGGCAACCCGATCATCTTGGGAGGCGAATTCGAGGTCCTCTCCACGGAGATCTACTTTGCCATCATCGGCCGGTTCGACAAGACGCTGGCCGCCTCCCTGGGAATCGTCCTGCTGGCCGCCAGCCTGGCGACGTTCCTCCTGCAGCAGTACTGGCTTGGGGAGCGGTCCTACGTCACGGTCACGGGGAAACCCCCATCCGGGCAGCCGATGCCGCTTCCCCGTGGGCTGGAGATCGGCCTCCTGGGCTTCTGCGTCGCCTGGTGCGTCTTCACCTTGGCCCTCTACGTCTTCGTCGTCTATGGCGGGTTCGTGGAGATTTGGGGAATCAACAATGCGTTCACGCTCCGACACTACCGCCAACTCCTGCGGGACGGCATGGATGCCCTGAACACGACACTGATTCTGGCAGGGGTGTCCGCACCCCTCACCGCCGTGGTGGGCATCCTGACCGCCTACCTGGTGGTGCGACACCGATTCCCGGGCCGCGGCGTGCTGGAGTTCACCTCCATGCTGTCCTTCGCGGTACCGGGGACCGTCATCGGCATCGGCTACATTCTGGCCTTCAACCAGCCGCCCCTCTACCTGACCGGCGGTGCGGCCATCCTCGTCATCTCGTTCGTCTTCCGGAACATGCCGGTGGGGATTCGGAGCGGCGTCGCGGCGCTGGCGCAGATCGACAAGGCGCTGGAGGAGGCCTCGGTGACGCTGCGGGCGTCGTTTGCCACGACCCTGCGGCGCATCGTGCTGCCGCTGATCCGGCCGGCCATCATCTCGGCGCTGGTCTTCAGCTTCGTCCGGGCGGTGACCGCCATCAGCGCGGTGGTGTTCCTGGTGAGTGCCAAGTGGCAGCTTTCCACGAAGGTCATTCTGGATCAGGCGGAGAACGGCCGTTACGGCCTGGCGACCGCCTACAGCACGGTCCTGATCGTGATCATGGCGGCGGCGATCGTGTTGATGTACTTGCTGGTCGGCAAGACGGCGGTACGCGGCGGCGTTGAAGGCGGAGGTCTCGCATGATGGCGCAGGGGAATCCCCAGGCGGCGCGGGTCACGCTGGAGGGCGTGACCAAGCGGTTCGGTCAGACGATGGCGGTGGACAACATCAGCCTCACGATCGAGCCGGGATCGCTGGTCACCCTCCTCGGGCCGTCCGGCTGCGGGAAGACGACGACGCTTCGCATCGTGGCGGGGCTGGAGACCGCGACGGGCGGCAAGGTCTTCATCGGCGATGCCGAGGTCACGCACCTGCCGCCCAACGCTCGCGACGTCACCATGATGTTCCAGTCCTACGCCCTCTTCCCGCATCTCTCCGTGTTCGAGAATGTGGCTTACGGGCTGCGGGTCCTGAAGCGGCCGGAGGCGGAGGTGCGGAAGCAAGTCGAGGAGGAGCTCCAGCTCGTCGGGATGCCCGGGATGGGCGAGCGCAGCCCCAGCGCGCTGTCCGGCGGCCAGCAGCAGCGCGTGGCACTGGCCCGGTCGCTGGTGATGCAGCCCAAGGTGCTACTCTTCGACGAGCCGCTGTCCAACCTGGATGCCAAGCTCCGCAAGCGAATGCGGGAGGAGATCCGGCTGCTCCAGCAGCGGCTGGGGATCACCGCCATCTACGTGACCCACGACCAGGCCGAGGCGCTGGCGATCT
>JBGPQZ010000156.1:0-7133 GCA_041489335.1 Methylomirabilia bacterium | reverse complement strand
GGGCCCCATCGGCGGTCAGAAGAGGTCGGCCGAAAGCGGTGCGTTCAGCACCATCTCCGTGAACGTGATCCGGGTGACGTCCCCATCGCGCTCGGTGAACTCGACGCACTCCACGTGCGTGCCGTCGCCGGAAAACGCGACGTCGAGTCGGCGCAGGATGCCACTCTCGGCCTGGGGGACAGGCTCCAATCGGAGCGCGACCGGGTGCTCCCCGAGAACCGTGATGCGGTACTGGAGGCGCAGCCGGACAAGGTCGAACCGGACCCAGGCGAAGAGCTGCTCCGCCACCGCCTGCATGGCCGGATTGCGGTCGAGGTGGAAGGTCTCGGGTGATCCGCCCCGCTGGTGCCAGCGGCGGCCGGTTCGTCCGGTCAAGGCGAAGCCTCGCGCCACCGGCTCGGTCACCTCCCAGCGCAGCCGATCCGGCCGCGCGTAGTACAATCGACCGCGCGAAACGAGCGGCTCCTTGAGCATGGCCAGGCGCTTCTCCTGCACAAAGCTGCCGGCCAGCGTCTGGATCTCCTCCGCCGCCTTCTGCAGCCGCTGCAGGACCGGCTCCAGCTCGGGCGCCACCCCGCTGCCGACGGCGGCAGCGAAGAGCAGCGGCAGCACGCACCACGCCAGCCGCCACGCCCGCCTCATGGGTCGCCGCCCCCCGGCGCCTGCTCCTCGGGGATGTAGAGCTTGATGGATCCCGACGCCACGACCCCTCGGTCGCTTTGTACCTCCCCCTCAACCAGCACGAACCCCTGCAGGGCGCCGGTGGCCTGGACGCGGACCCGGAGGGCCTCGCCGCGCAGGGCCCGTCCGGTGAACCGGACCGCGCGGATGCCAACCAGGAAACCCATCTGGGCCGGCAACCCCTTGACCAGATCGCGGTAGCCCTTCACCGCGGCATACGCCTGGGCGATCAGCTCGACCAGCGCCGCCGGGTGGAGGGACCCGTCCTCCTCGGTGAGGAGACCATCCGCGGAAACGACCGCCTCCGCCGTTCCCCCGGCACCGTCCAGGGCGACGAGGCGGCGGATCAGTTGCATGGGCGGCCGGTGCGGAATGAGCGCGCCGGCCTCCAGGGGGAGTGCCGGATGAGTGACCATGGAATCAGGCCGCCCTCCTCGCGGTCCTCCAACACAGGGGATCGGCCGCCGTGAAATCGCCCGTAAGCTGGTAGGCCGAGCCCCGGCAGCCATAGCAGCGATCCAGGAGCTCGCATGCGCCGCAGGCGCCATGGAGGTGCCGGCGGATGTCCCGCAGGGTCGCCACCAGGGGACTCTCCCGCAGGATCTCGGCCAGGGGATTCTCGCGGACGTTGCCCACGACCACGTCGATCCCGGGACAGGGAGAGACATCGCCCCGGCTGGTGACGATGCAAGAGTACTCGTGCCGGTTGCACGCCAGGCCGGCGATGGGGGGGTGCGGCTCCCACACGCTGTCATACCGTTCGCGATCGAGGCGGGACAGCTCGGCGAAGAGCGCCTGCAGCTCCGCCGGCGAGACGGCGAGGTCCGGGTTCGCCCGGGCGCGCCCCTGGACGGTGAGGGCCTCGAAGTACGGGATCAGGTTCTGGTCCCGGGCCCAGCACCACAGCGCGGGCAGCTCGTCCAGGTTGTGCCGGCAGATGACGGTCTCCACCCCCAGGGGGCAGTCGGGGTGGGGGTATCCGACGGTCAGCAGGTGATCGAGCCCCCGCCGGATGGCCCGCAGCGTCCCGGGGACGCCCGCCAGCCGATCCTGGACCGCCTCCCGCAGGCTGTTCAGCTTGACCACGGGGGCGACGCGGAGGTCAAGCAGCGCTTCCGCTGTCTCCCGATCGAGGCACGTGCCGTTGGTGAAGAGATCGATCCCGACGCCGCGCCTCCGGAGATGGCGCAGGACGTCCATGAGGTGGGGGTAGAGGAGCGGCTCGCCGCCGCCGATGACGATGATCCGCCGGGCACCGAGGGCGATGGCCTGATCGGCCGCATCGCAGATCTCATCCAGGCACAGCTCATCCGCCAGCCGCTCCCCCGCGTCCGCATAGCAGTATCGGCAGCGGAGGTTGCAGGCCCGACTCAGCTCCACTTCCAGTGACAGCAGGCGCCCGTCTCGCTTGGCAGCGTCGATTTCCTCCCGAGTGAATTCCATGCGGAAGCGGCGCGCCGGGTCAGTCATGTGCGCCCCCGCGCCGATCGATGAAGGTCACCGGCTTCCGCTTCCCTTCCTGGTGGGTCACCCGGACGATCTCCTCGGGCGTGACGATCGCGACCTCCGGCTTGACGCGGGTGCGGGCGGACACCGCCTCGGCCACGACCAGGGGGGAAAGGTCGGGACTCCGACTGCCCACCACCACTCGGATCCGGTCGGAGAGATCGTAGTCGCTGTCCACCACCAGGTAGTACCCGGCAATGCCGTCGAGCTCTTGCAGGGCCGCGAACACCGCGGAGGGGTAGACCGTGGTGCCGCGGACCTTGAGCATTTGAGCCTTCCGCCCGATGACGGGTCCGAGTCGCGGGGCAGTTCTGCCGCACGGGCACCGCTCCGCGTGCAGCCGGGCAATGTCCCCCGTCTGGAAGCGGAGGAGCGGCATCCCGGTGACTCCCAGCGGGGTGGCGACCACCTCGCCGGCTTCCCCCGGCGGCAGGAGTCGACCCGTCTCGTCCACGATCTCCACAGCGATCAACTCGGGCTGCAGGTGGCCGCCCCGTCTCGCCTCGCATTCCGCAAAGGTGGTCGCCATCTCGGTG
Source organism: Methylomirabilia bacterium (assembly GCA_041489335.1). Lineage (GTDB taxonomy): Bacteria > Methylomirabilota > Methylomirabilia > Methylomirabilales > 2-02-FULL-66-22 > 2-02-FULL-66-22. The sequence goes on along the minus strand of JBGPQZ010000156.1, from coordinate 4,410 downwards.
GAGGCGTAGGTCCCCAGCACGGCCGCGCCCCAGCGGTCCCGCAGCCGAGCCCCCAGCGGGGAGAGGGACAGGTCCTCCACCCGCACCGGCTCTCCGATGCAAATGGCCCGCCGCACGCCCAGTGCGGTCGGATCCGCTCCGGTGCTCCGCAACTGCTCCGCCGCAGCCACCAGGAGCGTCGGCACCCCGACCAGGGCCGTCGGCCGGTGCCGGTGGACCAGTTCCGCCAGCAGGGGGACGGAGGCGGAGCCAGCCCGGATGACCATGGCCCCGATCCGCGTCAGGCCCAGGAAATAGGCCAGTCCCGCCATGAAACACCGATCAATGGCCGCGGCGATGAGCACGCGGTCCTCCGCCGTGAGCCCGGCCGCCCCGAAGGCGAGCGCCTCGTTGGTTCCGAGGCGCGCGAGGTCCGCGGCGGTCTGGAGCATGGCCACCGGCGTCCCGGTCGTCCCCGAGGTCTGGCAGACGTCCACGATCTCTCGTTCGGGGACCGCGAGGAAGTCCGGATTGTGCTCTGCGAGCGCCTCCTTGGTCGTGAACGGGATTCGGGCCAGATCGGCCGCCCCGCGCACGGCCTCGGGATCGATGCCGTGCGTCGCGAAGAGGCGGCGGTAGTAGGGCGAGCGCTCCGCGCAGTAGCGGACGTGTGCCCGCACCAGCGCGTCCTGGGTCGCCTGGATGACCTCCGGGGATTCAAACGCGAGTCGGCCGTTGCTCTGTGGTTCCGCCATTGAGTTGCTCCACCATCCGGTCCCGGACGAACCGGCGCAGGTCGAGGTGGCCGGACGGCCCTGGAAACTGCGACGGGTGTACCGGCGGCAGGGCCCGCAGGGTGACGCGCGCCGGCTGCAGCCAGAAGCGGCCAGGGGGCAAGAGCACATCCGTCCCGGTGATGCACAGGGGGATCACGGGGACGCCCGTCTCCCTCGCCAGCTTGAAGGCCCCCCCATAGAATCGCTGGAGCCGCCCGTCCCGGCTGCGGTGCCCCTCTGGAAAGAACAGGAGGAACCCGTGGGCCGCGAAGACGCGCCGGCCCGCCGCCACGCACTCCTCCCAGCTCAAGTTCTCGACGTCGAGGTAGCGGGCAAGGCGCATGAATCCCCCGTACCAGAACATCCGGAAGGGCCAGGCGCGGACGGCGAAGGTGATGTCATAGACGGGCAGCAAGGCCATGCAGTACGTGTCGAAAAAAGAGCGATGGTTGACAATCAGAATGGCCGGCGGCCGAATGCCGGCCACCGTGAGCCCCTCCCGTCGGAAGCGGACGAAGGGCGACATGAGGAGGAGCCACCCTCGGCCGTAGAGCCAGATCAGGTGGCGCATGATCCGATCCGACCCCCACCCGGTCACGAGCTTCCAGCCGGGGAAGATCAGCGGGAAGATGGCGATGCCTAAGAGTGTCCAGAGCGCCATGAGCGGATACACGGTCAGGTTCATGAGGAGGGCCGCCGGGCCGAACCGGGGCCGGGCTGCCCGACTCCGAGTCTGATCGCGCAGGGCAGCGTCCCTGGTCATCTATGCCTCGCGCTCCTGCTGGCGATACTTGCCGATGACGAACGCATGAATGTCTCCCAGGGTGCGGATCTTGCGGATGGCCTCCTCGTCCCGGATCTTGAAGCTGAAGGCGCGTTCCAGCACGATCATCATGTCCACGTAATCCAGGCTGTCCAGGCCCAGCGTCTCGCCAAGGGCCGCCTCCGGCCGCATGTCGTCGGCGTTGAACTCGAATTCCTCCAGCAGCGCCTTGTCGATGCCCTGGATGATTTCCTGATCAGTCATATGCGTACCTTCCCACGATGAGTGACGAATTGACGCCCCCCAGTGCGAAGCTGTTCTTGACGGCCCGTTGGATCGGGATCGCCTCCACCCCCCGGACGTGTCGCACGCCTGCGCAGGACGGATCTACCGCGTCCAGGTTTAAGGTCGGGAGCAGGGTCCCGCGGTTCAGCATCTCCACCGTCGCGATCAGCTCCAGCGCTCCGCTGGCGGCCATGGTGTGCCCCAGGTGCCCCTTCAGGCTGCTGACGGGGATGCCGTCCCCGAACACGCGCAGGATGGCCTCGCATTCGGCGGGATCCCCCTGCAGGGTGGCGGTGGCGTGGGCGTTGACGTAGTCGATGTCGCCCGGCGCGAGGCCCCCGTCCAGGAGCGCCTTCTGCATGCACGTCGCCATGGACTCCGCGCCTGGATTGGCGATGGAGATCGGGTCGGTGACCGTGGCGAACCCGAGCACCTCGGCCAGGATCCGGGCGCCGCGCCGGCGCGCCGACTCCAGCGACTCGAGGAGCAGGATCCCGCTCCCCTCCCCGCAGACCACCCCGTCGCGGTCGTGGTCAAAGGGGCGGGGGGTCCGCCGGGGGCAGTCGTTGTAACGCGTGGACGCGGCGGTCATAACGTCGAAGGTGGCCGCCGAGAGCGGGTGGAACTCGTCCGCCCCCCCGCAGAGCAAGAATTCCTGCTTGCCCATGGCGATCAGCTCGTACCCGTAGCCGACCGCCTGGCAACCGGTCGAGCAGGCCGCCGCGGGCGCCAGGATCCGCCCGGTGATGTCGAGGGCCTGGGCCACATTCGTAGCGCAGGAATGATTCATGATCTGAAAGAACAGGGTGGACCGCATCCGCTCCAGGCTCCTGTCCGTGAAGAAGTCTCGGAAGAACTCTTCGATGACCTGGGTGGGCCCGATGGTCGAGCCGATGACCACACCCAGGTCCCCGCTCGTGCATGCCTCCGGCGTCAGGCCGGCCTGCGCGATGGCGTCATAGCTAGCCAGCGTGGCAAAGACCGACATGCTGGACATGGAGCGGCGGAACTTGCGCGGGATCTGCTTGGGGTCGATACCGGGCACCCGGGCGGCCACCCAGCTCCGAAGGCCGGTGATCCTGGCCAGCTCCGGGACGGCCGTCACCGCGCTCTGACCCGCCGTCAGATTAGCCATCAGGCACTCCACGCCGCGCCCGAAGGGTGAGACCGCCCCCATCCCGGTCACCACCACGCGCCTCATCTGCATTGGCGCAATGCCTCCCGCAGACGTTCGTGCCCGAGGAGGGTCCCGCAGGCCAGAAAGCTTGAGACCATCGCCCCGAGGACACCGGGCGCCGCGACGGCCTGTCCCGCCTGCAAGAGGCCGCGGATGCGCGTCATCGGCTCGGGGTTGTATTGGCCGACACGGTGTGCCACGCCGTAAAGGCTCCCCTCGGGACTCTGGTGATAATCCCGGAACGTCAGGGGCGTGGCCAGCTCCAGGGAGGCCATCCGGGCCGCCAACTCGGGGCAGGATCGCTTAAGGCGCGAGATCAGGGCCGTCGCAGCCCGTGCCTTGAATTCCTGATAGCTCTCCGGCCGTTGCCCGTTGCGGGAATCCGCCCAGGGAGCGGTCTCCTTGGGGTCGGCCGGACAGATGGCGATGCAGCCAGCCCCCGGCCCTCCCCCCGGTCCGAGGGCCGTGGTCACGTACATCGGTCGCCGCCCCAAGGGGCCGCCGAGGTTGAAGTCGGAGGGGTCACCGTCCACGGCAAGATAGAGATTCGCCGAGGTCAGGTTCTCCACCGGCGCGGTCGTGCGCACGAACGCCGTATAGGCCCCGCTCGTATCCTCCAGCCCCCGCAGCCGGTTGCAGAAGGCGGGGCGGAACAGGCCCTCCGGGACCAGCCCGAGGAAACGACGCGGATGAATGGTGGAGATCACCCGCGTCCCGGAGAGCGCCTCGCCCCCCTCGAGGTGGACCGTGAAGGGCGCGCCGTCCGTCGCGACCCGGATCCCGGTTGCCGCGCGCCCGCAGAGGACGCGCACCCCTGCACGCCCCATCGCCTCGTCGAACGCCGCCGCCAAGCGCCCGCCGCCCCCGACAATAGCATGGGCCGACTGGTAATAGGAGGCGGACACCACGGCGTGAATGGCAAAGGGGACAAACGCGGGCGGGACGCCGTGAAGCAGGCAATGCATGGAGAGGACCGACCGGAGCAGGTGGCTCCCGGTGAGCCGCCCGAGGACCTCGGCCAGGGTCGGCCCGTGCGCCGTGCGGGTCCCCCCCAGGGCGGCGAGGTCCGCCTCGAGATTGAGGTACGGAAAGCTGTCCCAGGTCTGCTGGACGAGGCGCAGGTACTCGTCCACGGCGCCGGCCTCGCCGGGGAAGAGCGCGTGGAGCCGCTCCCGCACGCGCTCGGTCCCGTACGGGACGCGGATCTCGACGCCCGACCGCTCATCGCGCAGGACCTCGAACCCGTCCGGGTCGTAGGGGCGCGTCTGGATGTGGTCGCGCACGCCGAGATAGCGGAAGAGGATATCCATGATCTGGCCGGGGCCCAGGGCCCCGGCCAGATGGAAGCCGGTGTCGAAGTAGACATCGTCGCGCCAGAAACCGCGGAGGACCGGGGCGCTGCGCGACGCCTGCTCCACGACGATCACGCG